>QHPN01000131.1 GCA_003219115.1 Verrucomicrobiota bacterium
TGGGAAAGGCTGTTCCGCAGAGTTGTCGACCACAATGATGGCGTGAGTAGGGTCAACTTCCGGGTTCCATCCGCTGATCGTGCCATCAAGGGTGTCGAAAAGGAAGCGGGCCGGAGCTGTCCTGCCATGTGCCGAAATTACAAACTGGTTCGTGCGGTTGTAAGCGACTCCAGTGGGTGTGCCGACCGGTCCGAACGGCTGACTCGGTGCTGGTGGAATAGTTATTATAAGGGGAAGCGGTTTACCAGGCAGCGCTCGGCTTGACTGCGCATAGAATGTTGCCTTTCCAGTTGCCGTGTTGGCTACACAAAACGAACCATCGGGCGCAGTGTCCATACCCCAGCCGTTTAAAAACCGGTCGGTGTAGAAGGCTATTCCCGGTTGGTAGCCGACAAGATTAGTCTGGACGTACTGTGCCGTCGCCGATGTGCTCACTAATACCAGGATAAGAAGGAATATTCGAGAGGTGTTTTTCATAATTCTGTTCCTTGGGATTGATTTCCGTTTCAATAATTACTGAACTGAATCGTGCGCGAGGTTACGCGGAAAAATTGTAGAAGACCGCAGATGACGCGGGCAGGGAATCTGTAGCGGCGCTCTATGAGCGCCGATTTCCGCTTGATTCGGCGGTCATAGAGCGCCGCTACAGAGAAGAACCGCTACTTCAGCGGAATTGGCTCGGCTGCCGTGGCCATGATTTGCTCGAACCGAGGATCACCGCGCAAATCATCCCACATCGGATTTAGTTTTAGATCGCCGAAGCGTGGTCCGCCGGGCACGTGGATGATGGACGAAAGCTGCTCGATGGCGTGATCGCGTTCTCCCAACCAGGCGTAAGCGAGCGCGAGATTTGCGACGTAATCAGGACCTTCAACGGCGTCGCGGTCGAGCGGACGCAGCTCGACCGCGCGACGACATTCCGCAATCGCATCTTCCCTTCTCCCGAGCGCAGCATCGATCACCCCGACCTCTGAAAACATGGTTGGATCGACTGATGGCCCATTCAGCAGTGGTTCATAGGCGTGGCGGGCTTTGACAGCATAGGCGCGAATTTTCTCCGCATCGGCTTGAGCACGCGCAGCTATTATTGCCCCCACGCCAGTAAACCGCACCGAGCCCTCGTCTTTCCACGACGCGACAGCTACCCGCTCGGCCTCGAGGTAGTTATGCTCGTAGAGCAGAACCCTCACGAGCAACGCCGGAAAGGCTTCCTTGCTGGAAAGCTTCTCGATGGCGGCGCGAGCTTTCTCGAGATCGCCTTCGGCAAGCGCCACTTCACCTTTCTCTTTCCAGAACTGATCGGCCGCTTCTGGAAACATACCGATAGCCCGATCTGCCGTCTCTTCAGCTTCCTTGTAATGCCGCAGAAGCCGATAGGTGGTTGCGATGGCCGTTGGATGTGTCGGGTCGCGCGGATCGAGCTCGGCTGCCTTGGCGAAATGGCGCAGCGCTTCCTTCCAGCGATTCAGCCGTCGCTCGATGCGCGCGCTGGTGTCGAAGACGTCGGCATTATTCGGTAATAAACGCGCCGCGGTGTCCAGTTCTTCCAAGGCGTGATCGAGATCGCGATTGCCGTAGTAATCAAAAAGAGCCTTAGCCAGGTGAGTTTCCCCGGCTTCAGGCGCGATTCGTTGCGCGTTATGCAGGGCAACGTCCGCCCGGGTGCGAAATGCGGGCTCGGCCCGCCCAGGAATCCAATAGAGCGAAAGGTTTGTCTCGGTCAGGAGACAGTAGGCAAGCGCGAAGTTAGAGTCGCGGGCGACGGCTCTTTGCAACAGATCGCTCGCGCCCGCCAATTTCTGCAATACCTCCAGATTATCCGGGCCGGATGAGCGGGTTAAGAGCTTGGCACGAACATAAAGCTCATAAGCCTCCAGATCATGAGTCGGCTTGGTCTCAATCGCAGCTTTTTCCGCACGGTTAATCTTCTTACTAAGCTGGCTGGCGATCTTTTGGGCCAGCTCGCTTTGAATCGCGAACACATCCGTTAAGTCGCGATCGTACTGCTCGGCCCAAACATGGGTGTCATCTCGAGTATCTATCAACTGAGCGTTGAGATGAACTTTGTCGCCAGACTTGCGCACGCTTCCTTCCAGCACATGCGAGACGCGTAAGGCGCGACCGATTTCCCGCGTATTTCGTACGCCTCGATATTGCATCACGCTCGTGCGGCTGATAACTTTCAAGTCGGCCACTTTCGCCAGCTTCGTCAGGATATCGTCCTGCATTCCGTCGACGAAGGAGGCGTTTTCTTTCTCGTCACCCAGATTTTCGAACGGGAGCACTGCAATTCCGGCCGGTGGAAGTCGCTCCTCATTTCGTGAAAACATAAAGGCAAGCACGGTTGTCAGGGCCAGTGACAGCGGCACTAACGCAGCGAGTGCCGGATTACGCCGCACCCTTTTGCCGCCGCGCCCGAGCAGGCCGGTCCGGCGTGCACGAATCGGCTCGTGTCGCGACCAGCGCTCAAGATCTTCCGCCAGTTCCAACGCAGAGGCATAACGACGCTGCGGGTCTTTCTCGAGACACTTCAAAGAAATTGTCGCAATATCGCGATCGATCTTTGGATTCCAGAGATGGGGATGACGCGGTTCAACTTGCAAAACGAGCCGGATAGTTTCGAAAGTAGTTCCGCCGGCAAAGGGTGGATAACCGGTCAGTAGTTGATATAACACAGCCCCAAGTCCGTAGACATCGGTAGCATTGGTCAACGGTTTCATCGCTGCTTGCTCCGGCGCGATGTAACTGGGTGTGCCGAGCACGTCCATAGTCCGGGTAATTGTGCTTTCACTCTCGATCAGACGCGCCAGACCGAAATCGGTCAGATGTGGTTCGCCTTCCTTATCGAGTAGAATGTTCCCGGGCTTAATATCGCGATGCAAAATCCCGCGTTGATGTGCGTAGTGTAGCGTGCGCGCCACTTTCACAATTAGTTCGACCGCGCGCCGCACTGGCATCGGCTGGTCGCCGGCGATTTTATCGAGCTGACCACCCTCAATGCACTTCATGCTGAAGTAGCACGAACCATCGCGCTCGCCGATCTCATAGATTGGAACGATGCCGGGATGATCCAGGCTGGCTGCCGCCTCAGCTTCGAGGCGAAACCGTCTAATATGAGCCTCTGTCGCCCAATGCCCGACGCCGATCACCTTAAGCGCTACAATCCGGTTGAGGCTTTTTTGCCGCGCGCGAAACACCACCCCCTGACCACCGCGCCCAATTTCTTCGAGTAATTCGTAATCCCCGAAGTTCATCATCAGTGGCGCTTTGCCGTCTCGTAGGTCTTCCGCCAAACCGTCAGGCCCTAGACCACTTTCGATAAGACAAGCCGGACAGGATTGCCCAGGCAGCCGGGACGAGATAGCCGCGCCACATCGGGCGCAGACTTTGCCTTTCGTCAGCTGCCGTTTATCAATCATCTCAACTGAGTGATGCACGGATTTTTCCTGTTGGTTACGGCCGCAGCGCAATCATCAGTTCACGCAACTCGCCTTCCACGTCCGCAGGAGTTGCAACGGTCTGGGCAACCTCTTCGCGCAACAATTGTCGATACCGCTGCCGCAAACGATGGAAAGCCTGCTTCACGGCGTTTTCGGTCATGCCAAACTCGCGCGCGATTTGACTTTGCGCTGGCGGATCCGGCTCGCCGGAAAGCAGTTCGCTTAGACGTTCCGTGAGACCGGGCCGGCCAAGGTGCTGACCCTCAACCAGCAAACGCGCAAATACCCGGTCCAGTACTGTTAGCGCCCAGTGCCGGTCATAAACGCGGTCCGGACTGAGAGCTTGCTCTTCAACGTCTACACATTCTTCACTTCGCAAATAGTCAAAAGAAATCGGGACGCGACCTTCACCACGTTTGCGCGCCATAGCTCGGCGGCGGTCATTGGCCAGAAAATGTTTTAGTGATCCAAGCAGGTAGGAGCGTAATCGCCCCTTCTCCTGCCGTACTGCGGCAAAGTCTCCGCGTTCGAGCAATTGCGCGAAAAAATCCTGGGTAAGATCTTGCGCGTCTTCGGCCGTTTTACCCTCCCTCCGCAGGAAGGAATAAATAGGCCGCCAATAAATTCGACAAAGTTCCTCTAACGCACGTTGTGCCAACGGCGACTCCGCTTGCGCGTCCATCACTAAACTCCAGCGCGTCGTTGTAAACGCCACACCACTGGCTGCGAAGTTTTGGGCCGGCACCTTTCCATCACAGCGCAAAACCATGGTGAAAATCAAGACAATAACCGCGCTCAAGAGTGCCCCGACTTTTATGCTACTTCGTCGTTTCCCGGCCCCAACTCGATTGCAAAACACCGACGAAAGTTTGATTTTTCAGGCGCCGTTTGTTCCGATTTTGATCTTGAGGGGTCGCGTGCCCGCCCGCTAACCAGATTTAGACGACCGTATGAGTCGTTTCGGCGCTAGCCGCCGCCACGAGCGGTCGACGATCTCGCGAAAACGTTCCTCTGTAATGCGCGGCAAATGCACATTCGTCCACCCTTGGTGCGACCAGGCATTGGTTGAGAAAACACCGGGAGAAGATTTTAAGAGGTCCCTCTGTTCGGCCGGCGAAAGTTTCACTACCGCGCGAGCTTCCCTGGGCCAAAGGGTCGCGAAGATCTTGTTTTTAACCCGAAAATCGGGGTGTCCGTGATGTTGTCCTTCTTCCGCCTCTGGCATGGACAATGCAATCCTTCGGGCGGTGGTAACGCTGATCATAGATAAAGGTAAGTACTGTTGAAACTATAGCAGGATCCCTCACGGGTTGCAGAGGCGGTTGTGCCAACCGCCTGTTTATAGATTCTGCGCTTGACACAGGCGCCGCTACAACTCGCTCCATCCTCGCATCCCCACGCTGCGTTCTAGGAATCTTACGCGCGTTTGAAAAACTGCACAGCTTTCTCGTGCTTCTTCGCCGCCGCGTGTGTTCTAAACGTGCCAAGATTCCGTCGCTTACCTGTTTTTGGATTTTTCTTCCGCGAATATAAACGGTAACTGCCGGACTTAAGTTTTCGAATCATGTTATCCCCTATCCAGATGGGACGCCAACATAGATTTTACCATCCCGTTGTTCCACCCTGAACGTTTTCAAATCCACTTTGGCCGGCCCGTTGGTAACCTTTCCAGTGCGAATGTCGAAACACGAGTTATGCCACGGGCATTGCACGTTGAACCCGTGGAAGCTGCCTTCGGAAAGTGGACCGTAACGGTGGGTGCAAAATTCCTGGAAGGCAAAAAACTGATCATCGATTCGCGCGATCGTCATCACCTGTTCATCAATTTCGATTCGTAGTGTTTCACCATCGCGCAATCCTTTCGCTTCGGGAACAGGAACAAACGTCACATCGCCCTCTTTCTCCGCACTAGCTCTTGAAAGGTGAATGGTATCCGTTGGACGTGGAGTAGGACGTTTATGACGTCCGACCGCGATTCCTTCATCGTAAACCAGGCGACCACCTAGGTAGCCAGACGCAGATAGAGCACCGATCCCAAAGATAGAAAGGACGAGCGGCATCCAACCAACCTTTGGCTCCGCCAGCGCGGGAGCGCGAATCCACAAATTGATCGTATAAATGGCGACGACAATGAGATTCAAAGTCATATGGGTGGTAGCGGTGCGCTTTCCGGGATGATCACGGCGGATGTCGGTATAATCGACGAAACCGGGCACAGCCGCGAGCAACGCGGTGACTATTCCCAGGAGCATCGCATAAAACGAACCGCGCAACAGCGCTGGCACGTCAGGACATGCGAGACTAACGAGATCGAGGATAAAACTGAGGAGAAACAGCCCGATCGGAAAATGCACCAGCATGGGATGAACCGGATGCTGCAGTGGTTTGCCTTCGAGTAGATCTTTGAACATGACTCTATTCCTCGGGAAGGTTGGCCCCGCCGGCGGCCGCGAGCTTGCGCCATTTCTTTTTCGACATTCGCGCGACGCTGATCCCATACTCGTAAACCATTCGCCCACCCAGATAGGCCGACACGATCAGGATCAAGGTGCCGACGGCGGACAGCAGCAGCGGTATTTGATCAACTTGGGTGGCTTCGTGAAAGGTAGGCCAACGCAGGTATAAATTAACAGCAAATAGGATAGCTACGACGAGATTGAGCAGCATATGATAAAGCCCAATCTTCCATGCCGGCTTCTCCCTTTTGATCCCGCTCCAATCAACCAATCCTGTTGGCACGGCGATGATCGCAGCCGCCAAGCCGAAAGCGATCGCGTAAAATGATAGGCGGACGATGGAGTTGCCGCCAACCTGGCGCTGCGAAAGCAAATCGAAGATGAGCGCACTCGGCCACATCGCCATCGGAATATGGGCCAGGATCGGATGCAACGGATGCCCAAGCCATGTTCCTTTCAGAATCTCCAGCAACCATTTCATGGGATGGAATTTGTCTTGCCTACATTTATTCGCGATTGCGCGGTTCCGAGGATGTTCGGGAACAATTGGCAGGCGGTGCGCCTGCCCTACCCTTGGGCGGCGCACAAACTTTGTAGGGCAAGCGCTCCGCTTGCCGTCTTAATCACGAATCATTCTCGCCCAAGCCGATTTGGTATGGCCAATCTCCGGAATTGCTAACGAGGCCGGCGCGCCCAGGATTTTCCTGAAGATAACGCCACTTTTCATGGAGCGATTCATCGGAACGCAGCAGGCGATCAAAACACCCACGCTGCCATTCCCATGACGCGGATAGCTCCTCGCGAATCCAGCGCTTGAACGCGCCTGAGAAATTCCCCAACTTTGGCCTCTCGATCTTCGGGACCGACGATAACATGAAGATGATCGGGCATCAGGACAGCGGCGAGTACCTTCCAGTTGCGGAGTTTCGCCACCGCCTTCTTGAAAGCGCTAAACGCCGCCTCGTTCGCCAAAACCGGTTTCCGACCTACAACACAAATCGTAATGAAATAAATGACCGGTTTCTACCAGCCTATCAAAACCGGAATGCGTGGCGGATGGCCCATAACAAACGGCGTTGGCAGGCGGAGCGCCTGCCCTACAATTTCTCCTTCGTGCCACGCGAGCCTTGCAGGGCAAGCCCTCCGCTTGCCCGGCTACTTCGTAACCGCGAACGCTCTGAAACCCACAAAAAAACTGCTGCAGCGAGAATCGCGAGATCCACCGCGAGATGTTGTGAAAAACTCCAATGCTGGCTGGCGTGACCAAAGCAGCCACAGGTGATATCGAGGCCGCGAACTTTTGCCGCGACCGTCGCGCACAGGAAAATCAAGAGGAGCGCACTTAGGATTAGTAATCCGCCGCGATACAGAAACCGGAAGATAAGCGCCAAGCCGGCGAGAATCTCCAGCCACGGCAAATAGAAGGCCAACCGCACGCTAATCGCCCACGGCAGAATTTTGTAGTTATCGATGTCAAGCCCAAAGCGAATCGGATCCATGGCTTTGATGGCGCCGGCGTAAATAAAAATACCTCCAACGATGAGGTCGATGATGCGCCACAGGATACTTCGCGAGAAGAAGGCCATTTCTCAGAAAAGGAGCAAACATCGAACACCGAACATCGAACTCCGAACGTCGAATGCAGCGACGCGAGTTCCCAATTTAGTGTTTGGTGTTCGGCGTTCGGTGTTCGGTGTTTTCTTCATCTATTCGCCTGCTGCCAACTTTCCCAGCCGCCTTGCAAAACGAAAACGTTGTTTAGTCCTGCTTCCTGGCGGAGACGGCGCGCAACTTCGGCGGCTGCATTGCAACTTTGTGCACTACAATAAACAACTACTCGTTTTTCGGGCGACCATTGCTCTAGAAATTGCGGGAGCAATTCGTTCCAACTGTCTTCATTCAACAGAATCGCGCCCGGGATATGATCGTGCTCGAATTCCTCGGCCGGCCGGGCATCTACCCATGTCACACCATTGCTCCAGCTTCGCGCCTGATCGACGGTAACGATCTCGGATGCGGAAAGGCGCGATTGCCAGGAGACCTTATTACGAAAATAAACCGCTTCCCCCAGCGCGGGCAAAACAGCGAGCGTAATCAATATTAAGGCCTGACGAATTGCGCCCGGCTTCACGTCGCTAATCAAGTTCGAGCCGGACCGGCGATTGCGAATGACACGAGGTGAGAAAAAGAAGGTGCTCGACCGGCGTAGAGCTCGGGCCTCTTCTTTTAGTGTCGTTCGCGTGTTTCGTGGGGCCGCCTCTTCCTTTATTGACTCGGCGGTGGCGAAGCGGTGGCCGCGGGCGTCGCAGCGTGCCGAGTCGTAGCGGGAAGTTGGGCCTGAACCGCGGGCGTATTTCCTGGCGAGGGAGCGGGAGGCATTACCCGCGCGGCAATATTAATCGCGGCTGCGCCGGCTGGGGAATCCGGTTTAATTGTCAATGTAGTATAAGCCGGCTTGACGGTATCTTTTGGTTGGACACTGATTCGAAATTCATTGGGGGCAGAACCGGGATCGACCTTGGTCGTAAAATCGGGAACGGAAGAGACAACATCCAGTTTTGTAATCCCGGCATCCTTGTTAACTTTCGCGGTAATGAACTTCGCCTTGGGTTTCGCCTTGGGTTCTTCGCCGCTCTGCCAGGTTACAAACATTGGCTGCAATTCGAGGAGCTGAGGGATAATCGTCTTGAGCGTAAGCTGCGTGGTGGCATGTGCCGGATCCGGATCATCAGTCTGAACAGTCACGGTTTTGACTTGTGTACCGGTGCGGCCGCCAATGGTAAAGGTTGCGGTAATTTCCCCTTTTTCACCGGGGGGAACTTCATCTTTTTGCGTCTGCGCGGTCGTGCAACCGCACGAGGCTTTCACCGATCTAAAATGGACTGGTGTTTTGCCAACGTTTTCGTATTTGAAATGCGCCACTGCTTGTTTGTCGCTAAACGCCGGGTGCAATTCCACTGAGGTCTGTTCCCATTTCAGTTCAGCGCGGGCGCCTTCGGCCAGAGCAATTAAGACGAAGATTCCGGTTAGCTTCGAGAGGGTCATGTTCATTTTTTAGAAACGTGGGCGCTAATATATTCAGCTATCGCTTCGCGCCTGATCGACGGTAACGATCTCGGATGCGGAAAGGCGCGATTGCCAGGAGACCTTATTGCGGAAATAGAGCGCTTCCCCCAGCGAGGGTAATAAAGCGAGCGTAATCAATATTAACGCCTGACGAATTGCGCTGCTTTTCATCTGGAGGGACGAGCTTCCGCTCGTCCTGGACGCGCAGAAGCGCGTCCCTCCGGGCTTGTCGTTTGTATCTTCGTGTCGTGCGCGTGTTTCGTGGGCCGCCTCTTCCTTTATTGACTCGGCGGCGGCGAAGCGGTCGACGCGGGCGTGGCAGCGTGCCGAGTCGTAGCGGGAAGTTGGGCCTGAACCGCGGGCGTACTTCCTGGTGAGGGAGCTGGAGGCATTACCCGCGCGGCAATATTAATCGCGGCTGCGCCAGCTGGGGAATCCGGTTTAATTGTCAATGTAGTATAAGCCGGCTTGACGGTATCTTTTGGTTGGACACTGATTCGAAATTCATTGGGGGCAGAACCGGGATCGACCTTGG
>QHPN01000132.1:0-1875 GCA_003219115.1 Verrucomicrobiota bacterium
AAAACCGGAAAGACTGGCACGCCCAAGGGTTCCGCTGCTTCCACCGCAACTCGCTCAGCAAGAATACTGTCGACGCTTAAACTTAAATAAGAATGTTGTTCCGTACTTCCAAGCGGAAGGACACAACGATCATCCTTCTTCAGGTACCCTTCGACCATCATCCAGTTCATCTCGCTAATGCGCATGCTCAGAAATTGTCAGGGTTTGGGTTACCGCGAAGATTCAATACTGGACGAACGCGTCGTCCGGATAGCAATACAGCCAGCGTTCACCTGGCTGCGCGGACGCGATCACGGGGTGCCCAGTCGCGCGTGCGTGTTTGCTGGCGTGTTGATTCGGTGAGCTGTCGCAACACAACGTCGCGCCGCATTCCTGACATGTTCGCAAATGCACCCACTGCCCTCCGATCTTGACGCACTCGGCGCACTCGTGACGTGACGGGGGTTTTACCTCTGTAATTGCGGCGAGATGGGTACAGTTTTCGTTAGTCATCAGATCACATTGTTTTCAAATATTCGCGGATATACTGGACTGCCCATCGTCCTTCGCCGACAGCACAGGCAACGCGCTTGACCGAAGCGGAGCGCACAATTTTCTTCATGGTTCCAGATTAAGTCCACAGATTACGCAGCGGCCTTCATCACGCTAGGAGACTGTTGAAATACTGAAGTGGGGCGCGTTGCTGTGGATTTTGGCGTTGGGGGTTCGATGTTCGTCCATCGGCGTTAAATGGCAATCCGGCTCGGACTCGCTTTGTATATTTCACGGTTAGCCTTAGCCTTTGCGATACCGCTTGCAAATGACCGACGAACAAGAGGACGAACAGTTTTATCGCGATACCGAAAGCATCGCGTTTCCGAAGTTGAACGATCACCAGCTTTCGCTCCTTGAGCCTTTGGGCGAACGACGCGTGATGAAACGCGGTGACGTGCTGTTCAAGGCCGGACAACGCGATCTCGGATTAGCAATTGTTTTACGCGGTGAATTCGAGGCCTTCGAGACACGTGATGGCACGGAATACAACCTCGCTATCGCCCACGAGCGCGATTTCATCGGCGACGTATCGATGCTCCAGGGCACATCGATTCTCGGTTCGTCCAGGGTCACATCGGACGAGGCCGAGATACTCCACATTCCGGCCGCAGAACTTCGGCGGGCACTCGCGGAAATTCCGGCGGTAAGCAAGACAATCGTAGAGGCATTGATCATGCGACGACGCCGGCTTCGCCGCGATCGCGAATTCGCAGGCATGCGTGTTTTGGCAAACCGCGATGCGCGCGATGGACATCAGCTCGATGATTTTCTCGACAAGAATCGCATCCCGCATCGGTTGATCGAATTTGAAAGCGAACAGGGCAAGGCGCTGAGCGAACGTTTTCACCTAACGAGTCGCGATTTGCCGGTCCTGATCACTCCGGCCGGTGCCCGCCTGCGCCGGCCGTCGTTACGCGAGGTCGCGAGAGAAGCCGGCTTGTTGCGTTCGCTCGCACAGGAAAATGAAACCGAAATTCTGTCCGACCTGACCATTGTTGGCGCTGGACCGGCCGGCCTGGCCGCAGCAGTGTATGCCGCGTCCGAGGGATTGAAGACGATCGTTTTAGAAAGTTATGCTCCCGGCGGACAAGCCGGTTCCTCTTCACTCATCGAAAACTTCTTTGGGTTTCCGACCGGCATTGGTGGTGGCGAATTAACCTGGCTGGCTCAGCTTCAGGCCTATCGATTCGGCGCGAAATTTTCCACGCCAGCCTCGGCCCTCTCCCTGCAATACCACCCTGATGGCGACTACCGCGCCTGCCTCGAAACGGAAGGCTGCTCTGCGGTGCTTCGCGCAAAAACTGTCCTGATTACGACCGGCGCCGATTATCGCCGGCTTGA
>QHPN01000132.1:1892-10249 GCA_003219115.1 Verrucomicrobiota bacterium
ATTCGAAGGTGTGGGCGTTTATTACGCTGCGACCGCGTTAGAAGGTCAGCTTTGTCGCAATGAAACCGTTGTGGTCGCGGGCAGCGGCAACTCCGCCGGCCAGGCGGCGATGTTCCTTTCCGACGGCGCGGCCAAGGTACTACTCGTCGTTAGGGGGAATAATATGAAGATGTCGGACTATCTTTCCCATCGCGTGCAAGCCCGCGATAACATCGAGATTCTCTGCAATACCGAGATCCGCAAAATGTCCGGCGAAAAAAAGCTGAAAGAAATCGAACTGGAGAGCACGAAGACGGGCGAACGCCGGGTCGTTCGAACGCCAGCCGTTTTTTCGATGATTGGCGCCAAACCGTGCACCGACTGGTTACTACCGGAAATCGAGCGCGACGCCAAAGGCTTCATCAAAACCGGGATAAGCGTGGCCGGCGCGCCAGCCTGGCAGGGGAATAAACATCAACCCGGCCCGCTCGAAACCAGCCTCCCGGGGATTTTCGCTGCGGGCGATGTCCGCTCCGGCTCAGTCAAACGTTGCGCCGCTGCCGTCGGCGAAGGCGGCATGGCTATCGCCGGTATTCAAATGAGATTAGCCGGGGCAAGCTGAATCCGGGCAAGCTTGAATTTTTTGCGGGCAAATCAACCTTTCAAAAAAATTCTCGAACAAAATAGTTGACTGGTCAGTCTATGCAGTTTAAAAGCGGTATATGCCAAGAGTCAGCGACATGAAAGAACGCCTGATGGACGCCGCAATGGATCTAATCTGGGAAAACAGTTATGGCGCCACTTCGGTCGACGCGATTTGCGAGCGCGCCGGGGCAAAAAAAGGCAGTTTTTATTATTTCTTCAAATCTAAGTCGGAGCTGGCGGCGGCTGCTTTGGAGGATTGCTGGAATAAGAAGAAGGCAGAGATGGATTCAATTTTTTCGCCAACGGTGCCGCCACTAGAGCGATTCGATCGTTATTTTAACTTTGTCCATGACCGCCTAGCCGAGGTACAAAAAAAATGTGGCTCAATCCTGGGATGCCCATTTATAAGCGTCGGCAGCGAAGTGAGCACTCAGGACCAGATCGTGCGGGAGACGATCGACAGGATCATGGATCGCAAGCTGAATTATTTCGTTTCAGCGGTGCGCGATGCCGCGGCCGAGGGGGTAATTGATGCCCCCGACCCAGTAGCGAAAGCCAGGGCGTTGTTTTCCTGCTATCAAGGGATGATGGCGCAGGCGCGGATTCAGAACGACATCGAGTTGCTTCGTGGATTTAAGGAGGTGGCGATAGAGGTTTTGGGAGTAAAACGGACTTCTGCCATGTCTTCATCATAAGTCTCTTTTTTTGTCAATTTTATAGACGACCAGTCAAGTATAAACCGACATAAAACGGAAAAACAACAATGAAAGCTGATGAACTAACCAATCGAACCGCAATTTTCCCCAACATCGTTTCCGTCGCCCTTGTCCGGCTGAAACAACGGTTGCAGCAGGATTACGAGCGAGCTTATCCGGACTTGCGCGAAATTATTCACCTCGTCCTCGATGAGGAAGAATCGAAAGCCTGGAAACTGTCATCGTTCCCGCATTTGCTTCTTCCCGATCTAGTCGAAGCCCACGTGGCCAATCTCAATCTTCGGCCCGCGGAAACGAAGCATGACGATGTTTTCGCGCCGCATCGCTTTGACCAGATCGAAAACTACGAACCAGCTCTCGTGTTATGTGGATCGTAAATTTAGCGCTGTGGCGACCATACACCCTCGGGGTGATGGTGCGATTCACTCATTACGAAGAATAACAAATTCATGAACACGAAAATGAAAGCAGCGCAGATCAGTAGAGCCGGTGGAGATTTTGAATTGGTCGAACGCGAAATCCCGCAGCCCGGCCCAGGGCAAGTGCGCGTGAAAGTTGAAGCGTGCGGCATTTGTCACAGCGATGTCCTGGTCAAGGAAGGTCTCTGGCCCGGTTTGCAATATCCGCGAGTACCAGGACATGAGGTAGCCGGACGGATCGACGCTCTCGGCGCGAACGTTACCAACTGGAGGAAAGATCAGCGTGTCGGGGTCGGCTGGCACGGCGGACACGATTTTGTCTGCGAACAATGTCGGCGCGGCGACTTTGCAATGTGCGTCAATCGCAAAGTCACCGGCATCGATTTCGATGGCGGTTACGCCGAGTATATGATCGCGCCCGCGGAAGCGCTGGCCGCGATTCCGGATGAATTGCCGCCGGAAGAAGCCGGTCCGTTTATGTGCGCGGGCGTCACCGTTTACAATGCACTACGCAATTCCGGCGCACGCCCCGGAGATGTTGTCGCGGTGCAGGGCATCGGTGGACTCGGGCATCTCGGCGTGCAATATGCGCGGCAGATGGGATTTGAAACCGTTGCCCTCGGCCGCGGAAAGGACAAGGAACCGTTAGCCAAGAAACTGGGCGCGCACCGTTACATCGATTCCGATGCTGTCAATACGGTGGCGGAATTACAAAAACTCGGCGGCGCACGCGTGATCCTGGCTACGGCGCCGAGCGCGAAAGCAATTTCGTCAGTCGTCGAAGGATTGGGCGTAAACGGCAATTTGCTGGTGCCCGCAGCGCCGACGGACCCACTTACGGTAGGTGTTTTGCCGCTGATCATGGGAAGGCGTTCGGTATCGGGCTGGTATTCCGGCACGGCGCGCGATTCGCAGGACACGCTGGAGTTCAGCGCGTTCAACGGCGTGCATCCGATGATCGAAAAATATCCACTGAGCCGCGTGACCGAGGCTTACGAACGGATGCACAGTGGCAAGGTGCGCTTTCGTGTCGTGCTAACGATGTGAATTTTGAAGAACAACTAATGAAAGGAAGAAAATGAAAGACGGAAAGTTAGCTGGAAAAGTTGCGGTAGTGACCGGGGCGTCGAAGGGAATTGGCGCGGGAATCGCGAAAGAGTTCGCGGCCGAAGGTGCCGCGGTGGTCGTCAATTACGCATCATCAAAGGCTGATGCGGACAAAGTCGTGGATGAGATCGCGAAAAAGGGCGGAAAAGCAATTGCTGTTCAGGGCAACGTCGCCAAGAAACAGGAAGTTGAAAAACTTTTCGCGACGGCGGAAAAAGCGTTCGGCAAAGTCGATATTCTCGTTAATAACGCCGGCGTTTACGAATTCATTCCCCTGGAAGGCGTCACCGAGCAGCAATTCCATCGACATTTCGATACCAATGTTCTCGGAATGCTTCTCGTAACTCAGGAAGCGCTCAAGCATTTCAATTCCGCTGGTGCAGCGATCGTCAACATCGGTTCGCTCGCGAGTACGCTGACGCCGCCGACCGCGGTAGTTTACAACGCAACAAAGGGCGCGGTTGACGCGATCACAAAAACATTGGCCAAGGAACTTGGGCCGCGAAAAATTCGCGTAAACTCCATCAATCCCGGCATGGTGATCACGGAAGGGGTCGTCTCTGGCGGGTTCGATCAAGGCGATTTCCGGAAAACGTTTGAAGCGCAGACACCGCTGGGCCGAGTTGGCGAACCAAAAGACATCGCGCCGGCTGCGGTCTTCTTCGCGTCGGATGACTCATCATGGATGACGGGCGAAACGCTGGTGATTGCGGGAGGCCTTCGCTAAGCATTCAACAAAACAAAAACACGAAAGAAAATTACGAACATGAAAACTAAATTCTACTGGCTCGCGCTTCTTGCGAGCGCAGCCATGATCGCGCAGGCGAATGCCGGCGGTCACCATGACGGTGGTGGTGGTGGCGACAACGTTGTCGCGGCCCCTCCTGCTTCCGGACCCCGCAGTGTGGGCCCATCGATCGGTTCTCCGCCGATGCGAGGATATGGTGGTGGCGGCCGAGTGATTTACTACGGCCAACGTTTCTCACCGGTTGGCCGTCAATCTTCGGCGACATTCCGTCCATATTATATCAGGCCAAATGGACGCACCGGTGCTGACTCCGCTGTCGCATCTCGAGGGCGTGACCGGCAGATCGCCTCCGCCATTATCAATCGCAGAAACGACGCGCGTCTTTCAAATGCGGGAACTCGCGCAGCCACGAGTGCCCGGCTGCAAATAAATCGCGCAGGTGAACGTGGGAACAACCTGCGAGTGGCATGGCGTAACCACGTATTCGCACAACGCTCGGCCAACTGGCAACGTAACTGGGATCGCCGGAGTGATCATTGGTGGCACGGTCACCGTTGCCATTTCGTCAACGGTTCCTGGATCATCTTCGACCTTGGATTTTATCCCTGGGACACATTCTGGTATCCGTACGGCAACTACTATGGGTACTACCCCTATTCGTACAACTACGATCCCGGTTATTACGATTCCTACGGTTACCAGGACGAAGAATATTACGGTGCAAACAGTGACGATGTAACCGTTCAGTCTGCCGATTCGATTGTCGCCAACGCGCAGGAGAAACTCGCGCAACAAGGCTATTACCGCGGTGGAATCGACGGCATCCTTGGACCCGAAACAAGCCGTGCCATCGTGCGTTTCCAAAGTAATCAAGGTCTTCGTGTAACCGGCGTTCTAACTCGAGACACGGTCGAGGCGTTGGGGTTGCGACAGGTAGCCTCTACTAACGAGGAACCAACCTATGATTAAATCTCCCACAATCGATGTTTCGTTCTGGTTCGCGGTTTTCAGCCCGTTGGTCGGAATCCTGACCGGGTTCCTCGCGCTCGTCCTGTTCTACCGATGAACACGATAAGAGAGACCGAATTAGTTCAGAGGCTGAAACAGCCTGCCAGAACAGCAGGCATGCCTCCAGACAAATGGAACAAAGTATTCCGTCGTCGTCGAATGAACGATCCATTGCTTATCTTCAACATGGCGATCTTCAACGTCGACGACGGTTGGAGCCGTATATTTAATCCGCTTAAGATTCACCAAAACGGCACGTGACAATACTCCTAAAGAAGCTTGGAATGACACAGGCGTGACTCATTAACGAGAAAGGAAATTACATTGCCATACGTTACCGCCGATGCGGACAGCCCTGCCTGGTTCTAGCGCAAATCTCAATGAAGAGCCCCAAATCTTGTTCCAATGTCCGGCGCAGACCCTATATGGCTGTGTCCTGAATCGAACTCGCGCGCGAGCAAAGAAGAGCTTATCAATAACCGCGCCAGAGCGTGACGCCGCGATCCCTTATAACATGAAACCGTTTACGCTTGTCCTCGGACTGCTCATCAGCGTGGCAGTAACGGCCGGTTGTTCGCGAAAGCCGGCTCAAGTCGCGCCAAATGCGCCGGAAGTCCTGGTCACAACCGTCCAACCGCGCGATGTGCCACGCATCCTCGAACGCGTCGCCACGCTCGATGGATTCATCAACGCCAACATCAACGCGCAGGTGAGCGGATACATCATCTCGCGCGACTACAAGGAAGGCAGTGTGGTGAAGAAGGGCGACCTCCTTTTTCGGATCGATTCGCGTCCGTTCGACGCAGCGCTCGCACAAGCGAAAGCCAATCTGGCCAAAGCCCAGGCCACGCAGGCAAAGGCCGATGCCGACGAAAAACGTGCCATCGATCTTTTCAATAATAAGGTAACCAGCCCGCAGGAGCGGGACACCGCATTTCAGGCAGCGGCCGCGGCGAGGGCCGATACTCAAGCCGATGAAGCAGCGGTCGAACAAGCCGAACTCAACGTCGCATACACCAGAATAATTGCGCCGATTGACGGTATCGCCGGAATCGCTACCGCGCAGGTTGGAGACCTTGTTAGTCCAACCAGCGGCCCGCTCACCACAATTTCACAAATTGATCCCATCAAGGCCATCGTCACTACCGGTGAGGGACCTTTTACGGATTTCATCAGCCGCCATCCTAATCCGGACGAACGCCAGCGTTACGTGAACTCGCTCGAGTTCAAACTGATTCTTGGCAACGGCAACGCATATCCGGAAAAAGGAAAGTTTTACGCGCTGGATCGCAGCCTTGATGTAAGGACGGGCTCGATCCGCTACGAGGTGACGTTTCCAAATCCGGAAAATGGGTTGCGGCCCGGGCAATTCGGTAAGGTGCGTTTCGTCGCCGATATGAAGAAAGGCGCCCTGGTTATTCCGCAGGAAGCGGTGAGCGAATTACAGGGCAGCTATCAAGTGATCGCGGTTGGCGAAGACAACAAGGCGAGCGTTCAGCCGGTGAAAATGGGCGAGCGCTTGGGGCCGATGTGGGAAGTCCTCGAGGGATTAAAGCCAGGCGACAAAGTCATTGTGCAAGGCATTCAAAAAGTTCGCCCGGGTAGTTCTGTAACGGTAAAGGATTGGACGCCACCGGCCGAGCAAATCGCCTCGACCACTTCCGGAGAACATTAGTCCGATGTCTGAGTTTTTCGTCAGGCGTCCGATTGTCGCCATTGTCATCGCGATTCTCATGACACTGGTCGGCGGTGTTTGCATTCTCGCTTTGCCCATCGCGCAATATCCGCAAATAGCGCCACCGGAGATTCAAGTGCAAACCCACTACACCGGGGCGGACGCGCTCACGATCGAGCAGTCAGTCGCGGCGCCGATCGAGCAACAGATGAGCGGCGTCGATAACATGAACTACATGTATTCGATCAACGCGAATAGCGGCGACATTCGATTGATCGTCAATTTCGATGTCGCAACCGATCCGAACATCGATCAAGTCCTGACGCAGCTTCGCGTGGCGCAAGCGCAATCACAATTGCCCCCCGACGTGAATAACTACGGCGTGACGGTTAAAAAATCGACAACGGCGCCACTGATGCTGATCTCGCTCTATTCGCCCAAAGGCACCTACAACAACATTTTTCTCGCGAACTACGGCTACATTAATTTGTTCGATCAACTCACGCGGCTGCCAGGAATTGGAAACGTCCAAATTTTCGGCGCCGGTCAATACGCGATGCGCTTGTGGGTGAAGCCTGATCAACTCGCGAAACTTGGCATCACTGTTCCGGACATCATCACCGCAGTGCAAAAACAGAACACGGTGAATCCGGCCGGACAAGTTGGAAGCGAACCGATTCCAAGCGGGCAAAAATTTACTTATACCGTGCGGGCGCAGGGCCGATTGCAAACGCCGGAGGAATTCGGCGAGATCGTCGTTAGAGCAAACCCGGACGGCTCGTTCCTTCGAGTCAAAGACATCGCTCGGATCGATCTCGGCGCGCAAACTTACAACTTAAGAGGCAGGCTAAACGGCCAACCGGCGGCCATTCTCGCTTTGTATCAGTTGCCCGGCACTAACGCCGTCAAAGCCGCGCAAGCTGTGCGCAAGTTGATGGTTGAAGCGAAACAGCGATTCCCAGCCGACATGGATTACGCCGTTTCACTCGATCAGACACGTTCGGTTACTGAAGGATTGCGCGACATCGTTAAAACGTTGTTTGAAGCGCTCGCGCTGGTCGTCATCGTCGTATTCATTTTTTTGCAAAACTGGCGCGCTACGCTGATTCCTTTATGCGCGGTGCCGGTTTCGTTGATCGGCACGTTTGTACTGTTCCCGTTGTTCGGATTCTCGATCAACACGCTTTCGCTTTTCGGACTTGTGCTCGCCATCGGGCTTGTGGTTGACGACGCGATTGTTGTTGTCGAAGCAGTTGAGCGTCACATCGAAGAAGGAATGTCGGCGCGTGACGCGACACTTCAGGCGATGCGCGAAGTCTCAGGAGTGGTAGTCGGGGTCGCACTCGTACTTTCGGCCGTGTTCATTCCGACGGCGTTTCTCCCGGGTATCACCGGCAGATTATATCAACAGTTCGCCCTAACGATTGCGATCTCGGTGATCTTCTCGGCGTTCAATGCGCTATCACTGAGTCCGGCGCTCTCAGCGATGTTGCTGCGCCCACGCAAGCAAGCCCGCGGCCCGTTAGGTTGGTTCTATCGTGGATTCAATCGCATTTTCGGCAGCGCTACACACGGGTACGTGAATTGGTCGCGTTTCGCCATCCGAAAAGTTTTTCTCAGCTTCGCGTTGCTCGGTGTGCTTGCGGTCGGCGCCGGTCTTTTTGGATCGCACTTGCCGAGCGGCTTTTTGCCGGAGGAAGATCAGGGCTACGTTTTTCTCGCGCTTCAATTACCGGACGCGGCTTCGCTCGAGCGCACCGATCAAGCCTGTCGCAAGATCGAAGATTTCCTGAGCAAAACGCCCGGTGTCCAGTACACGACCAGCGTCATCGGATTCAGTCTGCTGAGTCTGGTGCAAAACACCTACAGCGCCTTTTTCTTCGTGACCTTTAAACCTTGGAGCGAGCGAACAAAACCCGAAGAGCAGTACACGGCCATCAAGGCACGATTAAATCAATATCTCGGTAGCCTTAGTGAAGGTATCGCGTTTGCGTTTCCACCACCGGCAATCCCTGGCGTCGGCACGTCTGGTGGATTCACGTTTATGCTTGAAGACCGCG
>QHPN01000133.1 GCA_003219115.1 Verrucomicrobiota bacterium
GCACTTATTCGGGGACTGTGACAGCGGCATCCGACTGGGGTGGTCCGGCCGAGCGAAAACGCGTGCGCCCCGGATTGCGCGGCAGTTACGAAGAGCTGTTTCACGCAACTGGAATTCCGGCGTTTTGGCTAAGCCTGGCGGAGCAAGACGAGAGCACGGCGTTACTCATGAACGAACGTCTCCAGCGCGCGATTGGCGTCATTTATCGGCCAGAGACAGAACGGTTCAGTCATTATTTTGAGGCGCGGCTGCCGGAACAGTTCGATGCGATCATTCATTTTGATGAAACGCGTGCCCTCGAGCCCCTTGAACGTAGCTCGGAATGGGAGCGGGGCGAATTACCAGAAACATATCCGAGTGGCGTTTGATCCTAGCCTGCGACGCGGAAATCCTTAGGACGGGACCATTGCTGAGAAGCGATGCTGTCTGGAGCGGTTTCAGAAATGCCGCGACCGGTGAGAAAAGCGACGCCGCCAAAAAATAACCTCGAGCAACGGACTGCTCGATCCAGCTTCGCCAGCCGGCGACTTCGGTGAGAACATTACGCTTCGTCATTTGCTCTTGATCATGTTCAAATCGTTTCTCTGCGTGGCTGCGGCTAACAATTCGCGAACTTCCTCGTCGCTTGTCTGTAAGAAGTCCTCGTAAAACTGGCCAACGGCGTAAAACGACTCAGGCGTAGCCGCGCAAACGATTTCATCCGCTTCCTCCTCCAATTCCGCACATGTTTCCGGCGAACCGACCGGGACTGCCACGACGATTTTCGCAACGTCCCGCTGCCGCAGCGCCTGCACTGCAGCGCGCATGGTCGAACCCGTAGCCAGTCCATCGTCGACCAGAATAACCGTGCAACCACGCAATTGCAGCGGTGGCCGGCCATCGCGATACTCACGTTCGCGGCGTTCCATCTCTGCCGTTTCCCTTGCGGCTGCGGCGTCGAGTAACTGCTGCGCGTGAGGCAAACGCCGTACGACTTCTTCATTCACCACCTGAATGCCGCCGGATGCGATCGCGCCCATTGCCAACTCCTGCCAACCCGGGACGCCGAGTTTTCGGACAATGAAAACATCCAGCGGCAAATTCAGCTCCTTCGCTACCTCATAGGCAACGGGCACGCCGCCGCGCGGCAGCGCGAGCACAATCACGCCTTTGCGATCTCGGTAATCGGTCAGCTTTTGCGCAAGCTGACGGCCTGCTTCGACCCGGTCAGCAAAACAAGCTGCTATCTGCATAACATTTTCTTGCGAAGGAGACGGCATGTCCGGCCAGGGCATCTGTTCGTCATAGTTTCCTGCACCTTCATACACTGGTCCTCAGTTGAGCTTTGGTACAAGAAACAACGCATCGCGAAACGCTTTCGGATTGCCGAAAGCGGTGGCGTCTGCCTCCCAAAGAAATTGCCCCTGAGCGGGCCCGTCGCTCACAGAGCGACGGCTACAGCACCCCAACGCGCTACGACATTTCTGAAACTGCGCGAGAGGAAAATCAGCAGCGCGTTATGTAACCGGATCTAACAAGCATCCGTGCTGGGCGCCAATTCGAGCCAGGCGCTGCAAGATTTCGGTGCTGGTTGATTCCAGCGTCGCGGCGCTCGTCACCAGGGTGATCTGGGTCCGTTCTGTTGCGTTCGGATGTTCGTATGCTGCGTTCAGCATTTCGAAATCCTCCAGACGTGCATCGGAAATTTCAGCGTTGTCCCGATGTTGAAGGCGCTGTTTGATCTCAGAGTCGCTCGCCTCGAGCGCTATCGGAATGCAGCGTATGTTCGTCTGTTGTGACCAAAGCTCGCGCTGCCAGCGTTTACCGAACGTCGCATCCACGACGGCGACGCCATCTCTCGCGCTTGCAACGTTTCCGCGGCGTAGCAGTTCCTCGTAAGTGCGTTGCGTCATATGTTCGCTGTAGAGCTGCGCGCGAGCGGCGGCATCGCCTCTTTCATGCGTCGGAACACCAGCCAGTTCCTTGCGAATTTTATCGGATGAAAGAACAACCGCGCCGAATGCTTCGCCCAGAGCGCGGGCGACGGAGCTTTTTCCCGCACCGACTCGTCCCATGACTACGAGGAGGAATGGCTGCGACCCGCCGACGGCGTAACGCAGGGCGAATTGGAAGAAGCGAATGGCTCGTTTTCGACTCCGCTCCCGTTCCTCGGCCGCAACCCCGGATTCGATGCTCTCGATGGCGCAGACCTTTGCCCGGACGCAGGCGCGATAACATTTGTAAAAATCGAGCAGCGTCAGCGCTTCGTTATCCCCCAGTGAATCTGCCAGATTCTCCGCCGTCTGTTGACCCAGCGCAGCGTGACCGCGGACATCGAAATCCATGGCCAGGAATGCAATGTCGCTGGCGACATCAACGTAACGGAAGCGATCATTGAATTCGATGCAGTCGATGATGTTGATCTGCGTGTCGGAAAAATGCACGTGCTCGCAACGCAAATCGCCGTGGCAATCCAAAATCCGGCCCTGCGCGCAACGGCGTTCAAACACTTCCCGGCATCGTTCGTAACTCAACTCGTTGAAACGGCGCAGCGCTTCGAACGCCGGACGCGAAATTAAATCGCCAACGAATTGTTCCGTTTGGGCGAAATTTTCGTCTGTACTCAGGCGAAGCTTGTCGATTCTGCCCCAGCTGGCGATCTCAGGTGCGGAATTCTGTTGCCGGTAAAAATCGCTCAGTTTTTTCCACACTCGCTCAAGCTCAGAGGCGCTTGGCGGATCACGCGCGAGCCGCCAGGAGAGAAAACCATCGTCATTCAGTCGTCTCATCTGCACGGCGTACTCGAGAACTTCGCCATCGGTGCCGAAATGCAGCCCGTCGCGGTTGCGATAGATTGGCAGCACGCCCAGATAAACGTCTTTGGAAAGCCGGCGGTTCAATCGCACTTCCGCTTCGCATGCGGCGCGCCGTTTTTCGCGGGTCGAGAAATCGAGAAAACGGAGGTTAACCGGCTTTTTGATTTTGTAAGCGTGCGTTAGTGTGAGAGCGACGATTGAAATGTGCGTCTGCCGGATTTCTGCTTTGGCGCAGAAAATTCAACAGCGCCTGCTCATCTGCATTGTCGGCCAGAAGCACGAGCTTGTTCTCTTAGGCGAGCTTGACCACAAACCAATCAGCGGCCAAGTGCGCAACACGCTCTAGCGCGCCGGGTTCTTCGAAGAGGTGCGTCGCTCCCGGAATGATCTCCAGTTGCACTTCGCCGCGCATTTGCAGACGCGCCTGCTCGTTCAAATCGATCACGACGTCGTCTTCTCCGCCGACAACCAGCAAAGTTGGCGCGCGCACTCGCGGCAGTGCGCCGCCGGCAAGATCAGGCCGCCCGCCGCGTGATACGATGGCGCCCACATCCCGCGGCAATTCCGCTGCCGCTACCAGCGCCGCCGCGCCGCCGGTGCTGGCACCGAAATAACCGATTCGCAGATTGCGAGTGATTTTATTCTCTCGCGCCCACTTCGTGGCGTGCACCAATCGTTCTGCGAGAAGACTGATGTCGAATCGATGTTGCGCCGTCCGTAGATCGACTGCCTCCTCGGAGCGCGTCAGCAGATCGAAAAGTAACGTTGCCAGGCCCGCGTCATTGAGCTTTTGCGCAACGAACCGGTTGCGCGGGCTGCGCCGGCTGCTTCCGCTGCCATGCGCGAAAAGCACCAGCCTGCTCGCGTCTTCCGGGATCGACAGCGACCCTTCGAGCGTCGCGTCTCCGGCGGAAATCTGTACTGGTCGCCGAGGGTCTGTTTCTACGGTGCTACTTGTCGTCACCTTGCGTTAATTTTGTGCCTGCGCTCTTTCGCTTCCTCGCGTTCTGGCAGGGCGATGCGGAGCAGGCCGTTCTCGAATACAAATAGCTGAATGGTGGTCGCTGATTGCCATGATGTTTTCCTCCGTTGTTGAGTGTTCTATGTACGGTTCGTCCGGCGGCGAATAGCTGGTCTTGCGAAAGATCGCTGGACCGAGAGATCGCGCGCAGTATTTGCCGCCTTCCAACGCCTTGGTGTTGGTTACAAGAATAATATTTGGCGGCGCTATTCGCCAGGTCGGCCGAAGCGTGTGCAACTGAGGCGTCCCAAACTTCGAAGCGCCTTGCACGTTGTGCGTTACTTTGGCGTCCCGGTTTAGAGGGTTTTTCTCAGGCTCTCGATCATCGGCACAATACTGCCACCATGAACAAGTCCAGATCGTCGCCGAGATTCGAAATCCCGACGTTATGGAATTAGCAACACTAAAAGATCTCTACGTTCACGAATTGAAAGACCTTTACAGCGCCGAGAAACAACTGACCAAGGCGTTACCGAAGATGGCCAAGGCTGCTACGAGTGAAAGACTGGCTGATGGTTTCAGAACGCATCTCGATCAGACAGAAGAACATGTTAATCGATTGGAAAAAATCCTGGAACGTCAGGAGGCCAGCACACGTGGCGCCAAATGCAAAGGCATGGAAGGCCTCATCGAAGAAGGTGAGGAAATGATAGAGGAAGATGCCGAGGACGAAGTCCGCGATGCCGGGCTTATCGCTGCGGCGCAGCGTGTTGAGCATTACGAAATTGCCGGGTACGGTTGTGCACGTACTTACGCGGAATTACTCGGCGACAGCGAAGGCGCCAGACTTTTGCAGCAAACGTTGGATGAAGAAGGCGCCACGAATAAGAAGCTGACAGAGTTGGCGAAAACATTGATCAACGTCAGAGCGCAATCGGTTTAAGTATTCTTGCCGGTGCTGGAGAGAGCAGGAGAACAGCTGCGATGGGCGGCCATCGGTTGCCCACCGCAGCGCTCTTCTGGTTCTAGCGCGATTGGGGTGAAAGTTGAAGGCGCCCGTCGATCTTCCGCCCAATAATGGCGAGATTGCCGAGCTGCTTTCACTCGAAGCAGCCAAAGCCTCATATGTTTTGCAGCGCGCGTTTCGTCGCGCGGCCCGAAGTGCATTTCTGTGGGAAGTCGAAGCCCGCGATTTGATCGCACAGAAACGACCGTTGACCGAGCTCGCGCATGTGGGCCCGTTTCTGGAGAAACAAATCCGGCAGTGGATCAGACGGAAAGAGCATCCACCGCGTCCACCGGCTTTGCGGAAGGAATTTTTTACGCTGGCGGAAAGCCGAACGCGGCTCGCCCGAACCCCATCGTGGAGTGCGCGCCTTCGCAGTGATCTGCAAATGCATACGCATTGGAGTGATGGCTCGGGCGATGTTCGGGCGATGGCCGAGGCGGCAGTCGCGCGCGGCTACGAATACGTTGCCATCACCGATCATTCGAAAGGTTTGTCGATCGCGAATGGAATTGATGAAACAAAGCTGAAGCAACAATCTGCAGAAATCGATGCCATCAATCGTGAGCTTCGGGCCGCTGGTAAGAATCTAACGGTTTTGGGATCGATTGAGTTGAACTTGAATCCGATTGGCCAGGGCGACATGGATTCGAGAGCGTTGCATTCGCTCGATCTGGTTCTCGGCTCGTTTCACTCGGCCTTACGTCGCAAGGAAGATCAGACAGCACGTTATCTCGCCGCGATTCGCAATTCAGATATTCAAATCCTCGGGCATCCGCGTGGTCGGATTTACAACTATCGGCTGGGTTTGCGCGCTGATTGGGAAACAGTTTTTCGCGAAGCGGCCCGCCTCGATAAGGCGGCGGAGGTCGATGCTTATCCCGATCGGCAGGACCTAAATGTTAGCCTGCTTAGAATTGCGAAGCGTTGCGGGACGCGAATTTCTTTTGGCACCGACGCGCACCATCCCTCGCAACTTCACTTCATTGATTTGGCGCTCGCCGCCGCGTTGGCGGCGAAAATTCCACCCGAGCGGATCGTGAACTTTATGCCATTAAAGGAACTTCGCGCCTGGATCGAGAAGGTGCGTCGTTCGGAAGGTCGCCGCACGTGTGAAAATGGAAAACGACGTTCACGTTGACGCCAGTGGAGGGTCGAGCGCTGCGAGACTGCCTCGCCACTCAGAATTCGCGAATAATGGCACGCGGCTCCTTATCGCTGCGCAATGCCTTGAAGATGTGAAAAAGCGAAATATTTCGAGTGCCGTACCTTGCATGTCAGCTTGGCGCTGCCCTTTCGGGCTGTCTCTTTGAACGAGAACTAGTTCGCTCGTCGATCTCCGTTCGACGCAGCAAATAGTCCAGTCCGCCCACGCGGTACCATCGGTAACCGTATCCTTCCAGCACAACGCGGTGTTTACCGAATTTGTCAGCCTTGCTGTGGTCGTCGGAAAGAAGGTTGACCAGCAGCTCGCCATACTCGCCACTCACGCCGGGATCGACAAGAACTTCACGCGGCTCTTCCTGAAGATTGTGTAAAAAGAGCGCCGAATTGTTGCGCCAGTCGTAGCGGACCGCGAGAACCGCGGGATTGCGGACATTCAAAACGCTAAAGTCTCCCCATCCAATCTCCGGAACTTCTTTACGCATGCGAATGATGCGTTCGGTCCAGTTCAGTAACGAGTCCGGATGTCGCCGCTGGATTGCCGCGTTGATATGCGGATAACCATACGGCCCCTTTTCGATCACCGCAGGGTGCGGTCTCGCGCTTTTGGTAAAGCCACCATGAGGTTCCTCTGACCATTGCATCGCCGTCCGCGCGCAATTGCGTTCCGGCAGCGTGAGATCGTCGCCCATGCCGAGTTCGTCACCGTAGCGAATCACCGGGGTTCCCGGCAGTGTGAACATTAAGCTATAGGCAAGCTCGATCCGTCGCCGATCGCCTCCAAGCATCGGGGCAAGGCGGCGCCTGATTCCGCGATCGTAAAGCTGCATATTTTTCTCCGGCCCAAACGCGCGAAACACTATTTGTCGCTGTTTCTCTTGCAGACGACCGAGATCAAGCTCGTCATGGTTTCGAAGAAACATTCCCCACTGTGCCGTAGCAGGCCGTTGCTTGGTTGCTTTCAACGCTCTGATCAGCGGGCGTGTGTCGGCTGCAGCAAGCGCATAGAATAGGTTCTGGTTGACTTGGAAGTTGAACATCATGTGCATGCGCTCACCGTCTTTGCCGAAATAGTCCATGTCGGTTTCAGGCAGCACATTCGCTTCCGCCAACACAATGCAATCGCCCTGGCGCCACTGGAGGAATTCGCGAAATCTCCGGAGCATATCGAACTGCTGCTTTGGTTCTTGTATGGCGGGTCCTTTGGTCGAGATGATGAAGGGCACGGCGTCCAGGCGAAACCCGGACACGCCCAATTGGATCCAAAACCCCATGATCTTCAGTATCTCAGCCTGTACTTCCGGGTGTGAGGTATTGAGATCAGGCTGGAAATCGTAAAAGCGATGGAAGTACCAGGCTTTGGCCTCGCGATCGTGCTTCCAAGTTGATTTTTGCACGCCGGGAAAGACCATCCCCTTGTCGGCGTGTCTGGGCTTGGTCTTAGACCAGACATACCAATCCCGATATTTTGATTTCGGATCAGACCGCGCCTGCTTAAACCAGGGATGCTGGTCTGACGTGTGGTTTACCGCCAGATCAATCAGAACACGCATTCCCTGTTGCTTTGCACCATGCGTAAACTCGACGAAATCGCCGAGCGTGCCATATCGCGGGTCCACATTGTAATAGTCGGTGACGTCATAGCCGTCATCGCGGTGAGGCGAAGTTTGAAAAGGCATCAACCAGATCGCCGTCACCCCGAGTCCCCGCAGATAGTCGAGGCGCCGCATCAGTCCTTGGAAATCGCCGGTTCCGTCTCCGTTTGCGTCCATATAAGTACCCACTGACAGGCAGTAGATCACGGCGTTCTTGTACCAAAGATCGTTGATCATAAATTGAAAAGCTGACTTGCCACAGCGGCCTTCTTTAGCTTCGGTGCAATAACACTATTCAAAGCGATTGCTTGGTAGCTCGGGTGGACAATGCATTCGCGGCTTCCCACGCGGCCCGGCCAGCGGCATTTCTGTCACCGTTCGCTTGCACCGAGGAAAAATCGCCGCGCAGCGCTTTCAGCGCATATCTCTCGGCATCGAATTCACGCCGCGTGCGCACCCCTTTGCGACGCAGAAATGGAACTGGCGGACACCAACCTTGCACCGCATGCTGAAAGAGAAACGGAAGGACAAGGCATGGAACTGCGAAAAACTTCTTGTTCACGGGCAAGCCGAGGATCGTGCCCGTGAAAGCCTGCGCCGATGCGTTTGTCTCCAGCCAACGCTCCATGTCCCATTCTTGGTTCAACTCATCTATTTGGTGCGATAACACCGCTTCGGAGCCGCCGGTCGCGCGCGCTACGCGCCGCTCCGCCTCCTGGTCGATTTCCTCATTCACACACAGCGCCAGTATGCGCCCGGACCCGGTCATTGTTTGTGGTAATCATAAATCTCAAATAAGATTCGACGTAGCTGACTGATCCGCGCGTCAAAGCCAGTAGGTGGGCTAGATTCAGGGCTGCACCTGACGATTATCCAGGACGGATAAGGGACAATAAGATTTATTCCAGCTTACAAACTTTAAGGTGTCTTGGCCCGAAGATATGCCAGGCTGTATCAGCGTTTCTTCTTTCCTTCTGATGTTTCTTGACCAGACGCGTCGCAGGAAAAAAGTTCAAACCGATCGCGCGCAACGGCCCGCATGTTGAGGACACCAAAAGATGCTCAATTTCTTTAATTAGCTCCGAGTCCGGCATTCCCAACGATTTCAACGACGGGTGAGTATGCGATTCGCCGCGACCGCGATCAGACGATCATTGCGCTCGGTTCTGCCATCGCTTGTTTGTGCGGCTTCAATCGCTCCCAATAATCGCGCTCGCACCAGACATCCGGTAAAGGCCGGCTCATCTATCAGCAACAAGACATCGAGAGCATCGCCATCCTGGGCAGTCGTCCATAAATTCCGGATGGCGTTACGGGTTAGGAACCAAGGATGCCCGAGTTTCGCAACCACTACCGCTGTCCTTCTCCAATTTTGCAAAGCTGATCGCTATCTCAGGAACGATTTTACATTGAAATGCAACAATCGGGAGAACGCGCGGGCGCGAATCCCTCTTTCTGGGAACGAACCGCGCAGAAGTTTTACACAACACCGCTAACGGAAAATCTCACGACAGATATCTGCGTTATCGGCGCGGGCATCGCCGGGGTAACGGCGGCATATTCACTCGCGTGCGAGGGTCACGGCGTTACCTTGATCGACGACGGCCCTATCGGTGGCGGGATGACAGGGCGCACGACCGCGCATCTCGTGAACGCCTTAGATGATCGGTATTACGAACTCGAGAAAATGCTCGGCCAGGGATTTTCGCGACTTTCCGCCGAGAGTCATACCGCAGCAATTGATCGAATCGAGAAAATTGTCGGCGACGAAAATCTCGATTGCGACTTTGCCCGAGTCGATGGCTACCTATTTCTGCCTCCTGGTGGCTCGGTCACAGATTTGAAACACGAGCTCGACGCGGCGCTCCGGGCCGGTTTGCTCGAGGTCGAACGCGTCGATCGCATTCCAATCGGAAAATTTACTACTGATGGAGTCCTTCGATTTCCACGACAGGCCCAATTTCATCCTCTGAAGTATTTGAACGGTCTCGTCCGGGCGACGATCAAGCGGGGCGGTCGCATTTTTACCGGAACCCGCGTGGTCAAAGTTGAAGATGGCCAGCACGTCAGGATTGAAACATCAAAAGGCAACTCCATTAAGGCCGCGGCCGCTATTGTCGCAACCAATTGTCCGATCAATGACCGTCTCGTCATCCATTCCAAGCAGGCGCCCTATGCTACTTATGTGTTGACGTTGCGGGTGACGCGCGAGGTAGAGCACGTGCTTTTGTGGGACACGGCCGAGACGGCGGAGGAAGAAAAGCAAGTGCTCGGGCCGATTCCGTATCATTACGTACGATTTGCGCGCGACAACGAAGGCGATGTTCTGATTGTCGGGGCCGAAGATCACAAGACCGGGCAGGCGAGCGATTTTGAAGCGCGATTGGCAAAGCTTGAACGGTGGACGCGCGACCTTTTTCCCTTCGTCGGCGAGATCACTGACCACTGGTCCGGGCAAGTCATGGAACCCATGGATGGTACGGCCTACATCGGCCGCAATCCCGGCGACAAGAATGTTTTTGTCGTGACAGGCGATTCCGGTAATGGAATGACGCACGGAACAATCGCAGGAATATTGATCACTGATCTGATCTGCGGTCGCGAAAATCCCTGGACTAAGCTCTACGATCCAAGTCGCAAGACACTGCAGCCGACAGTGCTAGCGGATTACGTTGCCGAGAATGCCAACGTCGTCGCGCAACTCCGCGATTATGTCACTCCCGGAGATGAGCCGAATGCGCAAACGATTCAACCAGGCGAAGGCGCGCTTCTGCGAGAGGGCGTAAAAAAGATCGCTGCGTATCGTGACGACCAGGGAACATTGCACAAACTTTCAGCCCTATGTCCACATTTGAAATGCATCGTTCGGTGGGACGACTGCGAAAAAACCTGGGATTGCCCGTGCCACGGTTCACGTTTTGACGCACTTGGCCGCGTGCTAAATGGTCCTGCCATCTCCGATTTGGAGGAAGTGGAATAAGGTTCCGAAGACAAAATCGGATCACGCGGCGAACAGTTAGATCCCAGGCCGAACCATCCGGTGGTCGAGCTTCTTCGTAAGCGAGTAAGCGTGATTCGCTATGCGCCGCAGTTTCTGCGTTAACTCTTAAGGCGAGCAGCTACGTGCACCCGCGCAATAGAAAAATCACGAGCAGAATAGGAATTGGAACATCAAGCAGCCAGGGAAGAATGTACCTGTAGCGGCCCGCTGCTAATTTTTGAGATACTGCGCCCCGAGCAATTCCTGAGTCGCGAACCAAAATCGTCGGATGTGGAATCGGATTTTTCCTGATTAGATAACCATCCGTCGTTCCGATTGTGGTTGTCATTAATCAAAGCAAGTTCCTGCACACAGCGAAGAGTTCCGAATCAATAACGTTAAAAAAAGGATATCTGAGATGCTTTTAACGAATAGAATCAAACAAGCGGGAGCGACGGGATACATTTTACTTTGGCTTCTCGGAATTCCGATTCCGATTTTGCTTCTTATCTTTCTGCTCCGAGGGTGCACATAAAGATTTTGGGAATCATATACAGAAAGCTAACCAAGTTGACAAAATCCGTGATCAGCGTCGCGGCTAAATAAGATAACCATCGGGCGTATCGGTTGCGATCAATTCTCTTGGATAATGAGCGATACCTTTCGGGTTTTTGCACGGCATTCGTCGATAGTGCTCGGTAGCGCTTGGACTTTTGCCAGCGCTATTCTCATTATCGTCATTTGGGGACTAACCGGCCCCATTTTTCATTATGCGGATAC
>QHPN01000202.1 GCA_003219115.1 Verrucomicrobiota bacterium
TCATGCGCCAGGATTCGCCGATAGCGTTGTTCGAAGTTGCGCAGGCGGTAACGATACACATGTTCGGTCCGCGCATTCCGAATTCCATCGAGATCAATCCGCTCGCCATGTTGCTGATCAGCATCGGAATGGTGAAGGCGGAGACGCGGCTGGGGCCTTTCGAGAGCAGAATGGTGTATTGATCTTCCAGCGTTTTTAGTCCGCCGATGCCGCTGACGCCATTCTTTAAATTTGTCCAGAACGTCTCCACATCGTTCCCGAGGGGTGTGATTGCACCCATTCCGGTGATAACGACGCGGCGGTTGTTATTCATGAAAATGTGATCAGTGATTAATGATCAGTGACCGGAGGTAAAAGTGATTGGGTTATGGCGACTTATCACCAGTCAACTATCACGATTCACTTTCTTCATCAACGCGTTCCCATCCCGACGTTTTGCACGGTTTGGAAAAGTTTGCCTTCAGTCTTGATCGAAGGTGCGATGATGATTTCGGTTTGTTGAAACTCGGCCAGGTCGCGCGCGCCAACGTTCCCCATGCACGTGGTAATGGCACCGACCAGGTTCTGGCTGCCATCGTCCACTTCGGCCGGGCCGAACAAAATTTGTTTCAATGATCCGGTGGCGCCGACCTTGATGCGTGTGCCGCGGGGCAGATTCGCGTGAGGCGTCGCCATCCCCCAATGATAACCGCGGCCGGGTGCTTCATAAGCTTTGGCAAAGGCACTTCCCACCATCACGGCGTCGGCCCCGCAGGCGAGTGCCTTGCAGACATCGCCGCCCTTGCTCATGCCGCCATCGGTAATAATCGGAACAAAGCGCGATGTTCTTTTGAAATAAGCATCACGCGCGGCCGCGCAATCCACCGTGGCCGTGACTTGGGGCACGCCCAGGCCAAGCACCCCGCGCGAGGTGCAGGCCGCACCCGGCCCCACGCCGACGAGAACGGCGGCCGGACCGCAGCCCATGATCTCAAGAGTGACGTCGTAACCGACGGTATTGCCGACGATCACTGGAATCCGCATCTCGCGACAGAATTTCGCGAGATCGAGCGATTTATATTCCGAGGAAATGTGCCGGACGGTAGAAACCGTGCTTTGCACTACAAAAACATCGGCGCCTGCTTCCTGCGCGATCGCGCCAAATTCTGCGGCGCGTTGCGGGATCGAACTTACCGCGGCAATCGCGCCGCCGTCCTTGATTTGCCGCACTCGCGCTCCAATCAATTCTGGCTGCACCGGTTCCTGGAAAATTTTTTGCAGCAGGGCAGTAATTTCGTTCTTGTCCGTCTGCACAATTTTCTCGAGCACTTCGGAGGGATTCTTGTAACGCGTCTGGACGCCTTCCAGATTGAGCACTGCCAGGCCGCCGAGCCGGCTCATTTCGACTGCAAAACGCACATCCACCACGCCATCCATGGCGCTGGCCAGGATCGGGATTTTCAATTCCAGCGGTGCCGCGTCGCGTCGCGGCAGCTGGAAAGTAGTATTAACCTCGTTAGGATTAATCGTGATACTGCCGGGGACGAGCGCGATCTCGTCGAACCCGTAGGTCACGCGCGCTTTTCGGTTACGGCCAATCCACATTCCCATATCAAATTAAATGCGTTCGAATTTGAATCGTTCGTTCAGACTCCCACAGCGCGGACAGCGCGGGAGCAGAGCATCGGTCCGGTCTTCGAACTCGAAGCCGCAAATGACACACCGCAGCCGGTAGCGAAAAGCTTTGCGTTCGCGCCGTCTGCGGTTCCATTCACTACTTAACCAGACAAGGAAAACCGCCGCAAGAAAAACCAGCAGATAAATCGTGACCAGCGCGGCCAGACTAACGCGAATCACGGCGAGGAAGCGGGCGAAGCGGCGGCATTGGAGGCGAGATCGTTGCCCCAGAGAATGGTCGTTGTTGTCCAGAAAAGGCCAGTCGCATTTATCGGCGGCGCATTCTCCTTAGTGCCAGTCCGGCTCGGACTTTTAAACCGGCAGAGCTGCAAAAAATTCCGTCCTTGCTCATCCAGAGCCGGATCTCCTGAGGATTCAATTAGAAAACAAAAATGGATGGCGCCGCCCCCGTCGATGGCAACGCGGAAGCGCGCATTAGCCGGTGCATCCGGCCGGGTAAGACGGAATTTGAAGTCGGCGAAAATTGGGTCGCCTAAAGCGGGAGGTAGATCGGCGAAAAGGGCCATCGTTTTCCGCGTAAACCCGGTCGTGTTCCCTTTCATTTGCGGGGGACGAACCGGACCGACCGCAGCCGAGCTTGGAATGCTCAGGTCCGGCGCAAGCGGAGGCAATGTTCTTAATTTCGGCTGATGCGTAGCGTAGAAAGGGCGATGCTCGATTGGTGGTAGGACAAAAGACTTCGCTTCCGAGGTGCGCTGTGTCGTAGTTGCGAGCGCGGGGTCCTCCGCTTCGACCCAGCGTAAAAGTGCGAGCGATTCTGGATTATCAGGTGAAATCAATGTCATCCGCGCCGGTGGCGGCAAGAGAGCCACCGTCGGCGGATACACAATTTGGAAGATGTAAAAACAGAGCGCATGCAAGAGAAACGAAAGAATTAAGAACACGATCAAAGCGAGCCGGCGTTTGCGTGGAGGCGCCCAACTAAAAATGAGTGGCGCGGTGGCGGTCCGAGCCGGACTGGCGTAGGCGCTCACTTTGGCGGGGCAGTGGCTAGCGCGACCGACGAAACGCCATGCTCGAGCGCGAGATTGGCCACCCGAATGACGGTTTCGTAGGGTGTATAGCGATCGGCTTTGATAATGATGGAACGACCTTCTTTGCGCGCGATTTCAAGCTGCGGGCCCAGGTCATCGATCGAAATCTTTTGATCGCGAAAATAAACCGTCGCCCCGCTCGTGATGCTGATGATCTGGTATTTTACCTGCGGGGCTAACATGAATTTCGAGAACGGGACGCTGACCGATATTCCCGGCTGCAAAACGAAGTTCGAGCTGAGAAGCAGGAAAAAAATCATGAGAAACGCGACGTCGAGCAACGGGAAAATCAAGAGCCACCCGAACTGATATTCTTTCGTTCGGACCAGTTTCATCAGCGCGCGTTATGTCTGTGTAGCCCCTCAGCCTGGAGGGCTGTCGGAGTGTAGCCGGTGGCGCAAGCCACTGGGTTTACACCAAAATCATTTTCGAGCCCCGGCAGGGGCTGGGCAAAACATCGCGCATTCATTCCGTCGCCCTTTCAGGGCTCATTTCTCTTCTCGCCGCCCAACCCGCTGGCTTGCACCACCGGCTAATATCCGCCAGTCCTCCGGACTTCTGAGAGGAAGATTTCACATTCGCTACGCCCGCTAAAATTTCCTTATTTTTCCCGGCGCAAATCGCGCGGGCTGCTTTCCGCGCTCGGTTGAAACGAAATGATTCCACTTTCCGGTTCGGTCTCGGTCAGCATCTGCACGATTTCGATCCCGGCACGTTCCATATCATGCATCAGGGTATTGACCCGCGACGAAAGATAGCTGTAGGCGACAAAGGTTGGCGTCGCGACGACGAGACCGGCCGCGGTCGTGAGCAGACTCTTGTAAATTCCGCCCGACAACTCGGTCACCGTGGCATAACCGCCATTAGAAGTGAGGACACCAAAGGCTTCGATCATTCCTGCGACCGTGCCGAGCACACCAAGCAACGGCGCCAGGTAGGCAAGCGTCGCGAGGACCCCGAGAAATCGCTCCAGTTTAGGGACCTCCAGTTGGCCGGCTTCCTGAACAATTTCGCGCAACTCCGATCGTGGCAGATCGTGACGGATAATAGCGGCGTGGATCACGCGTGCGACCGGACCGGGCGTGCCGGCGGATTCATGCAACGCTTCCGCGAAATTGCGACGCTTGATCAAATTGGCCAAGCCCTTGAGGAACTCGCCCACATGAATGGTGGCGCGATGCAAATAAAAAAGCCGCTCCCCGAACACGGCAATCGAGATGATGCTGCAGGCGAGGATGGGCCACATCAGCAGCCCTCCCTTCTGGAGGTATTCGATCACGGCCCACCTTCTAGTGCCTTTTGCGCTTCGTCGCAAGCCAGGGCGCCAGGCCGGCCATGCCGTTTTAACCACGAATGAACACCAATGGACACGAATTACTTTTGCCGAAGTCGCTTAGATCGGCCAATCGGTCGCAGACGTCGCCGATTCAGGTCTGGGGAGCGCACGCGCCTCGCGTGCTGTCGTGGGCGCCTCGCCAACGACTTCCCTTGATTGAACAAGGAAACATTTCGGCGAGGCGTCGAAAATGGGCACGCGAAGGCGCGTGCGCTCCCCAGAAAAGACGCCTCGGGCGATCATGCGTGCACAGAAGGCTTCGAGAAGCTCCGCACGTTTGCCCAGCTTTTCACTTGTATAAAACGGTTACCGGGAAAGGACCCTCATTCGTGTTCATTCGTTTCCATTACTGGCTAGCCCTTGTTCAAGGGCAAGCGGCTTAGTTGTGTTTTGCCGGCGATGCCGTGGGCGCGACGGTTTGGCCAAGAAGCTTTCCGGCGCCGTCATAGGTGGAATAACCGATCTGATGCCCGGCGGCATCGTAACGGAAAACAATTTTGCCGATCACGCTCTTGTCCTTGGCGAAATGGGTTTCTTCAACCACGTGATTACTGACGTCATATCTATATTGGGCGAAGAAACGAAACTGCTCTTTCGGGCCCAAAACTTCGGCGCGGGCGAACCGGCCGTTTTCATCGAGCTCGTAGCGAATTTTTTCCCGCACCTTCCCGTCCTTGCCCGTCGTGGTAGCGACGGTCTTGTGATTGGCGGCGTCGTTTTCGTAAACGGTGCGCGAGCCATCGGAGTTGAGTACGACGCTGACGCGAACGTCGCCACTGTCCTGCTGGGCGACGGCACAGAGTGGGGCGGCGGCCAAGGTGCAAAGAATGGCGAGAGCTACACGGAACATATTGATTGAGCCGGGCGGCGGGAACGTAAAAGGGAAACTGGAAGAAGGCCAGTGATTCGATTCGATCGGGTTTCGTTCGCGGTTTTCCGGTTTCCAGATCGTTCTGGGGTCGATCTGCATTAACCGCACTGCGATGCCGGGAGATCCTGGCTGCCTGAAGATTTTTTCACGCGTCCGACTTGCGAAGTTCGAAGGTGGATCGAGCAGCGCCTACGGCTAATCCGGCTCGGAATTCGATGTTGACGTTTGGCGGCGAAGCCGCACTTACTTGGCATCGGTGCCAGCCGCACTGGCGGATGACGGAGCGGCGATCCACCTTACGTACGCAGCATCTCGTCTCAGCAACGACGTCATAGACTTTCCGTCTTTTGTGTGTTTCGCGGGGGCTCAAAATCCTCTGTTCTGTCAGAAGCTGCGGCAATCTGCGTGATCTGCGGCCACAGTTTTGGTCGCGGTGGGAGTGGCGCTGGGTGATTCGCGGTCATGGGAAAGGCGAAAAGAACGAAGAAAAAGTATTGACCACAAGGGAATGTGGTGGTTGAAAGTGGGGCGCAGTGGATTAAAGTGGACAATAATCCCGCCGGCCCATGGATTCGATTGCCTCAGCTCAAGCCTTTTACGCCGGTCAGTTCCGTCACGCGATCGACGAAAAAAATCCATCCCGTCGCGCTGGCGCCGCAAAGGAGCGGAAGAATTTATCCTTCTGCCCGATTCCCAAAATCACTTTCTCCTCGTCATGGCACCGGAGGAATTTGCCCGCATGAGCGCCGTCGCCGAAAACAATGCCAGCGTCGCCGCGCGCGAGCGTCGAGTTTTCTTGCGCCAGTTGCATTCCCGCGCTCAGCACGGTGTGGCCGACAAACAGGGCCGACTCGTTTTGCCAGAGGACTTGTGCCGTAAAATCGGATTGAAAGGCGAAGTCGCTCTCGTCGGCGGAAGGGGTCGTTTTGAAATTTGGAATGTGACGCAGTGGAAACAGGCGCACGAAGAAGAGACCCCAACCTACCAGCACGTCGCCAATGTCATTGGTTTGTGACCAGGATGAATGCATTGCTCTTTGAACGACCAGTTTGGTTCGCGACCGGCGCGCTCATGCTGGAAGAGGAAGCGCAGGAGCGGGACGAATTCATTTATCACCGGCCCGTTCTGGTGCGCGAAGCGGTCGAGTTGCTGGCGCCGCGTGCAGGCGCGCTTGTCCTCGACGCGACCTGCGGTGGTGGGGGACACAGCGAAGCAATTTTGCAAACCGGCGCCGACGTCCTCGCGCTCGACCAGGACCCCGATGCGATCGCGGAAGCAACGAAGCGCTTAAAAGAGTTCGGTGATCATGTGACTCTACGGAAAGCAAACTTTCGCCACGCCGATAGGGTGCTCGATGCGGTGGGGGTCGAACGGATCGGCGGGGCGATTCTCGATCTCGGTGTTTCCTCCCGCCAGCTCGAAAACGCTGAGCGCGGGTTTAGCCTGATGCGAAACGGGCCGCTCGACATGCGGATGGACCCGGCTACAGAAAAAACGGCCGGCGCGATCATCAACAGTTACAGCGAGGAAGACTTGACCCGGCTATTTCGGGACCTCGGCGAAGAGCCGGCTGCGCGTCGCATTGCCAGCGCCATTGTGAAGCAACGCAAGGTTGCGCAGTTTCGGGAGACCCTGCCGTTGGCACGCGCGATCGAGAAAATCGTCGGCCGCCACGGGCGTCGCCACCCGGCGACACAGGTTTTCCAGGCGTTGCGGATGGAAGTTAACGACGAGCTGGGAGCGCTCGAAGAGGGCTTGCGTGTGATTACCGATCGTCTCGAACCGGGCGCACGCATTGCCGTGATTTCATTTCATTCGCTCGAGGACCGAATGGTGAAAAATTTCCTTCGCGATCGCAGTCGGGAGTATGTGGATCGGCCGGAATGGCCGGAGCCGCGCGAGAATATAGCGCGCTCTCTTCTCGTCATTACGCCGAAGCCCATCGAACCAGGCGAAAACGAACAACGATTTAACCCGCGGGCACGGAGCGCAAAGTTGCGCGTTGCCGAAAAACTGGGATGAGGCGGTCCAGGCAGCTCAATCGTTTGGACGCAGCTTCTTTGGCGCGTTGGATGGTGATGACGGCGTTGCTGGCGGTGGCGGGACTCAGCTACGTCTACCTCACCTTGCAATTGCATTGGCTGGGAGATCGCCAGAAAGCGCTTGAGACGGTGCTGGCAGGTCTGCGCAAGCAAAACGACGTCGCCAATGTGCAGATCGCAGCGCTGACATCACGCAGCGCTCTGCAACGCCGACTCAAGGAAGGCTACCTCAAGATGACTCCGATTACGGAACAAAACATCGTTCGGCTTGCTCCGATCCGCCCCGCGCCCGAGGAAAATGCCATTCGTCCCGTGGCAAACGATCAGGTTGGCAGATGAGATGGAACGGTCGGACACGGTGTACACTTGTTTGCATCGGTTTTGTTATCCTTTTTAGCGGGTTCTCGTTTCGTCTCGTTTATCTACAACTCGTTAAGCACGACGAATACGCCGGGCTGGCGGCCGAGAAACACGTTTACAAGCAACCGATCTACGCCGAGCGCGGCGTCATCGCCGATGCCAATGGCGAAATTCTCGCCCACAACATCCCGGTCGAAATCGTCGTCGCTGATACCTCGCATTTAACCAAGGAGAAAGTAGCCGAAGCCGTCGCGCTGCTGAGTCGTGAGTTGAAAGTCGATGCGGATGAACTCTCGGAAAAACTCGGGAGCGATCGTCATTACATCGTCCTGAAACGAGATGTGCCGACCTCAGCAGCCGACGCGCTTCGGGCCAAACTTCGCGAACAAAATCTGCGCGGGATTTATTTCGAGCACGACGCCGCGCGACTTTATCCCAACGGGTCGATGCTTTGTCATGTCATCGGGTTTACCGATTTCGATCACAAGGGAATTCAGGGAGTAGAAGCGTCGATGGATGAATATCTGCGGGGGCAGGATGGCTATCGTTACATCGAACACGATCGGGCTGGCCAGGAGATCGTGCTCTATCGCGGGCAGGAACGGGCGGCGCGGGACGGTTACCAGGTGCGTCTCAGCATCGATCTCAATTTGCAGAACATCGTCGAGAACGAGATCGACGCCGCGGTGCGGGAGTATTCGCCGCAAAAGGCGACCATCATTCTGATGCGGCCGCAGACGGGTGAAATTCTGGCGATGGCGAACCGGCCGAATTTTGATCTCGATCAACGTAACACGGCGAAGCCCGAGCAAATGAAAAACCGCGCCGTCATCGACATGATGGAGCCGGGCTCCACCTTCAAAATCGTGACGGCGGCGGCGGCGTTGAATGAAAAGAAGGTGCGGCCGGACACGACAATTTTTTGTGAGAACGGCGCGTGGAATTATGGCGGACGCACCCTGCACGATCATCGCGCCTATGGGGAGCTGAGCGTGCAGGACATTCTGGTGAAATCGAGCAACATCGGCGCAGCCAAGCTCGCCCTCGGTCTGGGCGACCAGAAATTTTACGAATACATCCGCCGCTTCGGATTTGGGGAACGCACGGGGGTGGAATTACCCGGTGAAATTAACGGAATGATTCGACCTCCGCAAAATTGGAGTAAGATTTCCATTACGCGGATACCGATGGGACACGAGGTGGCGGTGACACCGTTGCAGATGACAGTCGCGATGGCGACGATTGCCAACGGTGGAAAACTAATTACGCCGCGGGTGGTCAAATCGATCATGACGGCGGAAGGGACGACGGTCAGCGAATTTTCCCCTTCGGTCGTGCGGCAGGTAATCTCTCCGGAAACGGCAAGGCAAATCGGTAACGCGCTGCGAGGAGTGGTTAGCGATCGCGGGACTGCTGCCGCTGCTGCTGTCCCCGGTTTTGTCATCGCCGGGAAAACCGGGACGGCACAGAAAGTTGATCCGCACGGCGGGTATGAAAAAGGAAAGTATGTTGTCTCATTCATCGGATTTTTGCCGGCGGATCATCCGGAATTTGTCGGGCTGGTCTTGCTCGACGACGCCAAGACTTCCAAACCGGAATTGAATTATGGCGGGCTCGTCGCCGGGCCGATCTTTTCCCGCATTGCCGAAAAAGCCGCGCGTTACCTCGATCTCGCCCCCCAACCAGATTTGATCAAACCGGCGGGTCGCGTCGCTTCAACCAGTGCGTCGCGGCATTGAGTAATCACTTTAATTTTACATGCAGCTCAAAGTTCTCGCCCGTGCCCTCGCGCCACATCGGGTCACCGGCACACTTGATCGCGAAGTGGAAAGCATCGCGTATGACTCGCGGCGAGTGCAAAGCAACACTCTTTTCGTTGCCATCCGTGGTGAGAAAAGCGATGGCCACCGATTCGTCGACCAGGCGATCGAGCAGGGAGCGAGCGTGATCGTCGCCGAACGGGAAATTGCGTCGCCGCGGGCGACCTGCCTCGTAGTCGACGACAGCCGCGGGGCGCTAGCCGATCTTTCCGCAGCGTTTTACGGAATGCCGGCCCGCAAATTGAAAATGGCGGCGGTTACGGGCACGAACGGAAAGACCACAACGACGTTTCTCATCAAACACATTTGCGAAAAGGCCGGGGTGCGCTGCGGGTTGCTGGGCACGGTGCAATATGAGATCGGCGACCGCATTCTGCCTGCGATCCGGACCACGCCCGAAGCGCTCGATATCCAGGAGTTGTTAGCGCAAATCGTTAACGCCGGGGGGCGTGCCGCCGCAATGGAAGTTTCTTCGCACGCGCTGGCGCAGGAACGGACCCGCGGAATCGAATGGGATGTCGCGGTCTTCACCAATCTGACCCAGGACCATCTCGATTTTCACGGGACGATGGAAAATTACTTCGAGGCCAAGGCGAAACTCTTTCTCAAACTCGCGTCGCAGTCGAAGAAGCGAGCCAGCGCGGTCATCAATATCGACGATCGCTACGGGGAGAAATTGCTCCGTCGGATCGCGGGAAAAAGTCCCGTCATCACTTACGGACTGGGGTTGCACGCCGATTTTCGCGCCTCGAACTATCGCACCGAGTTCGCCGGCACTTCCTATCAGCTCGACGCGCGCGGCCGGAGTTATCTGGTGCGGGTTCCGTTGATCGGCCGCTTCAACGTCGCCAATTCGATGGCAGCGCTGGCTGCGGCGACGACGCTGGGTGTGAATCTGCGCGATGGCGTTCTCTCGCTTGCCCGTGCGCCTCAAGTTCCGGGGCGACTCGAGCTGGTGCCGGCAAAACGTCAATTTCAAATCTTTGTTGATTATGCCCACACCGATGACGCGTTGCGCAATGTCCTGAAGACGCTGCGGGAATTGAAGCCCCGCAAACTCATCGTAGTCTTCGGCTGCGGTGGCGATCGTGACCGGAAAAAGCGGCCACTAATGGGCCGCGTAGCCGATGAACTGGCCGATCACGCCATCATCACCTCCGACAATCCGCGTAAGGAAAACCCGGACGCGATCATTAACGAGGTCGAGAAAGGATTTCGCTCGACCAGTTACGAGAAAATTGTGGACCGCACGGAAGCGATTCGACGTGCCGCGGCGTTGGCGCAGGCGCGCGATCTGGTCCTGATTGCCGGCAAGGGGCACGAAAAATACCAGGAGTTCGCCGATCACACCATTCCCTTTGACGATCTACAGGTCGCGCGTCGGGCGCTGGATGATTTGCCGGTGAAATTTTGAATATGCACAACGTACAACATTCCGGGGAGCGCAGGCAGCTTGCCTGCGATGCTCGGCAGCCTGCCGAGCATGATTTTCGTCGGCAAGCTGCCGACGAATGCAGGCTGGCTGCCTGCGCTCCCCAGAGTTCTCGTTTTGGTCGCTGACACCATGGATCCGCTTCCCTTTCGTCAAATCGCCGAGCTCGCAGGAGCAGAAACACTTCACGGCAATGCCGACGTTGCCATCTCCCGCGTCAGCACTGATTCGCGCACGATTAAACGCGGAGACCTTTTCGTCGCTCTGCGCGGAGAGCATTTTGATGCGCACAATTTTCTCGAACAAGTCGCCAAAGCTGGAGCCGCCGGCGCGCTCGTTTCGCAGGATCCGCCGCCGGGATTGCCACAGACATTCGCGATTTTGCGCGCCGCCGACACGCTGCTCGCATATCAAAATCTCGCCGCCAATTATCGGAAAACGCTGCCGCTAAAGGTGCTCGGCATTACCGGGAGCAACGGCAAGACTTCAACGAAAGATTTCGCAGCATCAATCCTGGGGCGCGCATTCCGCGTTACGAAAACCGAAGGTAACTTTAACAACCATGTCGGTCTACCGCGCACGATGCTGGAAGCAAATCGCGATCATCAGTTCGCGGTTTGGGAACTCGGGATGAATCATCCGGGGGAGATCGCTGCGCTGGCCCGGATTGCCTCGCCCGATGCCGGCATCATTACCAATATCGGAATCGCACACATCGAATTCATGGGATCGCGTGAAGCCATCGCGCAGGAAAAGGGCGCGCTGGCCGAAGCAATCGACCCGGGCGGTTTCGTTGTTCTGAATGCCGATGATGAGTTTAGCGGTTCGATCGCGGATCGGACGCGCGCACGCGTGATTTTCGCCGGAATCGAAGAAGGAGCCATTCGCGCGATTGAAGTGCAGCAAACGGCCGGCGGTTGCGAATTTACCATTGTCGAAGGTGCCCATCGGTGTCGCGCACAATTGCCGGTCCCTGGATTGCATATGGTGCAAAACGCAATCCTTGCGGTCGCCGCTGGACGCGCGTTCGGTGTTTCGCTGGAAGAATGCGCCGCCGGTTTGGTTTCGGCCCCGCTGGCGAAGGCGCGCTTGCAGATCCGCGAAATCCACGGTGTCCAGTTCATCGACGACAGCTACAACGCCAATCCCGATTCGATGAAGGCGGCCCTGCGCACACTCGTGGAATTGGATGCTGACGGAAAACGCATCGCCGTGCTTGGACGAATGCTCGAGCTTGGTGCGGAATCGGAACGCGGTCATCGCGAAGTGGGCGAGACGGCTGCCACACTGGGAATCGATTACCTAATTGCGATCGCCGAGGAGACGATCGCGAGCGCGGCGGAAGAAGCAGGATTGCGAAATACCGCCGTCGCGAAAGACGCAGCGGCCGCGGCTGAAATGTTGAACGAAATTGTCGGGCCCGGTGATTTGGTGCTGATCAAGGGCAGTCGCTCAGCTCGGACCGAGTTGGTGCTGGATGAATTCGCCAAATTCCAACCGGTAGGAGGGAACATTCGATGATGTTCTATCTCCATCGCTTGAGCGATCAGGTCGGCGGCCTGAACGTTTTCTTTTACGTCACCTTCCGTGCCGTTGCAGGGGCGGTGACGGCCTTCGCGCTCTGTTTGGTTTTCGGAAATTTCATCATTCGCAAACTGATCTCGCTCAAAATCGGCCAGCCCATCCGCAGCATCGAGGAAGTTCGCCGTCTGGCTGAATTGCACGGTGGCAAACAGGGCACTCCCACCATGGGTGGCGTGCTCGTCATCGGGTCCGTCTTCGTCGCCAGCGTCCTCTGGGCCCGCCCCGATAATCGGTTCGTTTGGCTCGTTCTTTTCAGCATGGTTTACCTCGGCGTCCTCGGATTTCTCGACGACTACCTCAAAGTCACGAAGAAAAAATCGGATGGCATCCCAGGCCGGGTGAAGCTGGCCGCGCAGCTGTTGCTCGCAGCTGTCGTTACCGTCGTTTTTCTGACCAGCCCCATGCTGCAAGTCCAGGCGCGCTCTCTTTATCTGCCGTTCTTCAAAGTTCCCGTGATCACCAACATGGGTTGGTTCACGTTGATTTTTTTTGCGGTCGTGATCGTTGGTTCGTCTAACGCCGTTAACTTGACTGATGGCCTCGATGGTCTCGCCATCGGTTGCACCGTAACGGTCGCTCTGGCCTATGCTTTCCTGTCGTACGCCGCCGGTAATTTCAAAATCGCGGAGTATTTGCAGGTCCCGTTCTATCCATTCACCGGTGAACTCACCGTGGTTTGCGCTGCGCTCGTCGGCGCCGGACTCGGATTCCTTTGGTTCAATTGTCATCCGGCCAAAGTGTTCATGGGCGACACCGGGTCGCTCTCCATCGGCGGGATGATTGGAGTGGTCGCGATTTGTTGTAAGCAGGAGTTTCTGCTCGCCGTTGTCGGTGGCGTTTTTGTCATCGAGGCGATCTCGGTCATTATGCAGGTGCTGAGTTTTCAACTCACCGGCCGTCGCATTTTCGCAATGTCGCCGCTGCATCATCATTTCGAATTGGTCGGCTGGAAGGAGAACACCGTCATCGTGCGGTTTTGGATTTTGTCGGCGGTTTTTGCGCTGCTCGGATTAGCGACGCTGAAGTTGAGATGAACTCGCGTTACCAGAATAAGAATATCGCCGTTCTCGGTGCCGGTCTCAGCGGCACCGCCGCCGCTCTGCTGCTGCGTTCGCAGTACGCCAATGTCAGCGTGCTGGATAGCGCGACAGAAAACAAGTTGCCGGAATCGACCATCAAGAATCTGCGCGATGACGGTGTGCGCGTGATCAGCGGTCCGGACGCGGAAACGAATCGCGATTCCTACGACGTTGTTGTCCTCAGCCCCGGAATTGATCCGGAGTCAGCGCTGGCGCAGAACTTTTCGTCGCGCAATGTCGACATCATCGGCGAACTCGAACTGGCCTGGCAATTTTGCGAACTTCCCGTCATCGCCGTCACCGGTACCAACGGCAAGACCACGACGACGGAGTTGGTGGCGCAAATGCTGAATGCGTGCGGTCAACGAACCGTCGCCTGCGGCAATATCGGTAAACCGCTGAGCGCGGTCGTGCGTGACCAATCGAAGTTCGATGTTCTCACGGTCGAAGTCAGCTCGTTTCAGCTCGAAACGATCAAAAGTTTTCGCCCGCAGATTTCGGTTTGGTTAAATTTCGCTCCCGATCATCTCGATCGCTACGCCTCGGTCGCGGAATATCGCGCGGCCAAGCTCCGTCTTTTTGATTATCAAACCGAAAAGGAGTTCGCAGTCGTAAATGCGAGCGAACAATTGCCGCCGATCAAACCTCAGCGTTTGACCTTCAGCGCCTATTTTCGTTTGTCCGATGGGACGATTTGTTTCGAGACCACGCCGGTGTTGCGGTTGGCCGATGCGAAATTGCGCGGCTCGCACAACATCGAAAACCTGATGGCGACGCTCGCGGTTGGCCACATTCGCGGATTGAGCTTCGAGCAAATGGCAGCGCCACTCTGTGCCTACGAGCCGGCGCCGCATCGGTGCGAATTTGTCCGGTCTGTTGCTGGCGTCGATTACATTAACGATTCCAAGGCGACTAATCTCGATGCTGCGGAAAAAGCGCTCCAGGCGCAAACCAAAGCGGTGGTCTTAATCGCGGGCGGAAAGGACAAGGGCTTCGATTTTGGGCCGCTGCGCGATGTCGTGAAAGAAAAAGTGCACGCCGCCATTCTTCTCGGCGAAATGGCGAACCGAATTGCCGAAGACTGGCGCGGGATAACGCGATGCGAAATCGCGCGCTCTCTCGCGGATGCGGTCGAACGGGCGCACGCGGCCGCGAAACCGGGCGATGTTGTCCTGTTTTCTCCCGGCACTTCCTCTTTCGACATGTTCAAAAGTTACGCCGATCGCGGCGATCAATTTCGCCGCCTGGTTCACGCTTTGCCCAGATGAAAATGATCAAGTTCCGGGGAATTTTTTCGCGCAAGAAAAAGCTGCGGGCGAGCACGCGACGCGCCACCGCTTCCGGTGCCGACTTCGACGATTTGTCGGAGCCAAACATGAAGCTCTCGCGGGCGCTCTTGATCGTGCTCTTGCTGCACGTCGTTGCGGTTGCCGGGATCATCGCCTTCAATGCGATCAAAAGTCGGCAGGGCGGGCTGCCAGTGCTCAGTTCGAGCCATGTAATCAAGACGGCGAGCAATCACGAGGATGCGAAAGCCACGCCATCGTCGCCGGCGAAACCAGCAAAAAAAGCGAAAGCGAACGACCCAATTCCGGACGGCGGCAAAGTTTACGTCGTCGGGAAGGGCGACAACCCGGTAACGATCGCGAAGAAATTCAAGGTCTCGTACGACGATCTTCTGGCCGCGAATCACATCGATGATCCTCACAAATTGAAGGTGGGACAAAAACTCATCATTCCGGGCAAACCCGCGAAAACAAAGAAAGCGACCGAATGAGA
>QHPN01000270.1:0-2506 GCA_003219115.1 Verrucomicrobiota bacterium
GACTCATTTGCGCGATTACCATCCTGCGCACGGCCACGCAGGGCGATCTCACGGCCGCGGAAATGAAATTGCTCCGGCAACTTTACCGACAATTTCGGACTGCTCTTCACCGGCTCGGATCGCTCGAGCGCGAACATTCAGCGCGGACGGCCTTTGAAGAATTGCTGAGGCGTCTGCCGTTGCCCACGATTCTCCTGCGCTGGAATTTGAAACCGGTTTATCAAAACCGGGCGNNNGGCGGCGCGCGACTTCTGTAGCGTGTGGGAAAAAGGGCCGAACGAAGCGCGCTGGACCAAGGCCCGTTCACCGATTCCGCCCGAGATATTGGATCGATGCCGTCAACTGAGACAGCAATGGCAGCGTTCCAGCGCGTCGCGGAAGCGCTTCAAAAGAGAACGTGTGCATCATTCGCGATCGCCCCATCTGCGAGCAACTATCCGACTACGAAAACTGAGCTCAGCGGGCGTAGCGCAGCCGCATTTTCTGATCGAGTGTGAAAATCTGCAGGTTAAAACAGCTCCGCGGACGTTGCCTGGCGCCGCCTATTTGCCGCACTTGGTCCAACTAACGAGGCGGGAACGCGAAATCGTCCGACTCATCTGTGATGGGCAGAGTAACCAGGAGATCGCCGATGAAATCGGTTCGAGTTTGGCGACGGTGAAACAACACATTCACTCGATCTTCCGCAAGCTCGAAGTCACCAGCCGTAGTCGGCTGATCGCCCTGATGCGCTAAGCCCGAATCAAAAGTTGAGAGTTGATGGAACGGCATTGCCTTTAGTTGAGAGTTTTTGCCTGCAACTATAAACCAAAGGCGAGCATGCGAGCCGTTCTCTCAACTATCACCTGCTCCTTGATTTCGGCGCCAGCGCGGCAATGAGATTGTCGAAACGCGGATTTCCTCGCAGCGGATCCCACATGCGATCGAGCTCGAGCGAACCGTAGGAAACGTAACTGGCTCCGCCAGAGTTATGGGCCATCTCCTCCAAAATGTTGAGGGCGGGATCGATCTCGCCCGTCTGCGCATAAATCCCGGTAAGTCTGACGAGTAACTCTGTGCCATTGAGCCAATCTTTTTCGACTGGGAGCAGTTGCGTCGCGCGCTCGCCTTCGCGGATTGCATCCTCCTTTCGACCGAGCTCCGCGTCGCTCTGGGCGAGAGCCATCAATGCCTTAGAATCATCGGGCCTTTGACGGACTGCCGCCGCTGCCCGCTCGCGCGCGGCCTGAAAGGCGACGTTCGCTTTGGCTGTGTTGCCCAGCGCGCGCGCGACTATCGCCTCGTTGAATTCCCGCGGAGTGAAAAAGCCGTCATCATCGAATCCGTTTCCGCCTGGCGAAGCGAGGATTTGCTCAGCGGTATGATAATCGCGCTCCGTTAATGCCAGATTCAAACGCGCCGTGATCAGGTCGTTAGGATCGGCATTTTTGGCAGATTCTCCGGTAACCAGTTCTTTCCACGGCTCGAGGTCCGCTTTCCAGAAAAAATACATGAACGCGCGGGTCAACCCGAGCCCGAAATCATTGCCTTTCCAGGCCAGCGTCTCATCGAGAACCTTGATCGCGTCCGCATACCGCCGCGTTGCAAAGTAATTCGAGCCGGTCAGCTCCGAAATGTATTGGACATTTCGCGGAGCGAGCTGCAACGCTTCCTCGAGGTGACGCGTGGAAAGGTCCCACTGGTTTTGCCGCCGCTCGATGACTCCGGCGAAGTAGGGGACTTCCGCTGAGTTGGGCAGGTTTGGTCTGGCCAGAGCCAGTTCCTGAAGCGCCGCGGCGTAATCACGGCTGTCCTGATAATAAAAAAAGGCGCGCGTCAGATGAACATCGCCCTCAGAGCGGAAATGCGCTTGCAGTACCGGCTTATGCGTTTGCCTTTCTTCTTTCTGTACTCTCAACTAAAGCGAGCGCGCCGAAGCGTTCTAACAACTCTCAACCGCTTCGTCGTTGGGCGTTGAGCGTTCGTGAGGCGGAGCCTTTTACGCGGTTCGGTGGTTTCAAGTGCTGGCGAAAAAATTCGATCGCCAGCGTGCGCACATCTTCCAGCTCAGCCGGTTTAAATTTATGGCCCTGCTTCGGAAAAACGCGACTCTGGTAGGCAATGTTGTGTTGTTCCAGATAACTAAACAGGGGTTGCACATATTTTTTGTATGGAACCCAGCGATCGCGTTGCCCGTTCACGAGTAACAACGGTGGCATCCGACCGAGCGGTTTCATGTTGCCTTCGACCCACCCCCCGGCGTGGTCCACCACCGCACCAACCTGCGGATTGTCCGATGCCGCCTCGAGCGCGATAAATCCTCCCAGCGAATAGCCATAAATGCCTATTGGCGCGGATGAGGATGGTTGCTTTTGAATCCAGGCGATGGCATAGCGCACAGTTTCCACCCATTCATTGAAATACCTCCGCATACTCGAGCGCCCGGCCATAAACTCTCCCGTTTGGTCAAGATAATGAAGCAGATAAACGTTATAGCCGGCGCGAACGAGCTGCTGGGCATACACTC
>QHPN01000270.1:2636-4511 GCA_003219115.1 Verrucomicrobiota bacterium
ATGGCGTGACTCACGCAAAATGCCGCCGCAACGAAGTAAACATACCCGAACGGTCTCATTATGTATCCGCGCCAACCCACCACGTGGGCCAGTCGATTTTGCAAGTCACGAACATGACAATTGCCGGAGCGACGAAGAGAGCAACTGCGACCGATCATGATGAACCGAACCAGCTCGGCTGGCCAGTCTCGATGGTGAAAAACGGCGCGCTGCTTGACGACTAGGCTACGTACGTCCGAACGACCGCACGTTCGACCGCGAGCTCGAGATGGAAGTTAAGCGAAATCAATTCTTCCTACTAAACGTTAAATGTTGAGGGCCTGTTGCCCAAATCGACAGCAACGATTCACGCGCGGTCACCCAGCTCTGTCATTCCGAGCGAAGTCGAGGAATCTCTCATTTTAAGAAGTACTAGTAGTAAGAGATGTCTCGGCTGCGCTCGACATGACAAGAAAACGATTTGGGCAACACGCCCTTGAGATTCGATCCCGTCTTCTCCATTCCAATCTACACTTGGCGCGATCGTAGGTCTTTAAAGTGCGATCTCAAAAGTGAGGGCCGACCGCGAGTGCCTCCGCTGGCGACGCAGCTTGCCGCGAAATGCGCGGCAATATCGGAAGACTTAGATCTAGGGAAGCGTCACGTAGTTCCCGAGGAAGCTGCGCGCAGACTCCGTGTCCAGCCGGTACGTAACGCTGGTGGAGTTGCAGATGCCACCTCCGGTGACCGTCGTCGAGACGATGATGTTGGTCTCCGTGGTATCCGCGCCGAGAAAGTGTGGGCCGCCCGAATCGCCGGCGCAGCTGCCGCCGTCGCCTGTGTGCGGGTTCTGCGAGAGCACGAGCCAGGCAGGGCGGAGGGCTAGGAAGTCCGATACCGCGTACCGACGCGCGCCGTCATCCGGTGTGGCCCTCGGCCGTCCACCGCCGAACGTGACTGTGGATATCCCGTAGCCCACTGCGGTGAACTTCAACCCGCTCAGCACACCGGTCGCCTTCAGCTGGTCGAGAAGGCCCGGCTGCGGAAGTTGGGCCGGCGTGATGCCGGCGACGGGCGTGTCCAGAAGCACAACGGCAACGTCGTGAGTATCGCTGCCGAGGGGGTGGTTCCAGTCGAACTCGGGATCCGGCACGAAAATGCCATGATAGAGCGTCGTCGCCGATGTAACCGGATCGACGTCCGCGTCGAACGAGATCCAGACTTCGTCGTTCGAGACGCTGCGGTCGGGATCGCAATGTGCCGCGGTGAGGAAGACAGTCGGCGCGATCAGGGTCCCGGAGCAAGCTTCGTCGAGCCCAGGATGGGTCGGGTCCCAATCGTAAAGGAGTGCACCCACGTTCGGATGCCTGTTGCCGTCCAGTTGGCCGTACGTAATCGCCAGCGCGGACATTGCCAAGCCCGCGACGAGGAGGCCGATTGCGGCGAGAGTGCGTAGCAGCACGAGAGGCTTGCTGATTGGGAAGGGATTGCGCAAGGTTGACATTGCCGCCTGAAGTAATGCCGTCGGTTTGTATCTTCGCATAGAAATAAGAGGGGCGACATGATTGTGCGTGCACAGATGAACTGTCAAGCTTCAAGTCAGGTGGTCTATCGAGAGGCCGAGATCAATCGAGGAACTTATTAGATTTAACCGTGTCGCTTTGCTTCAGTCCCGTCGGTTCGCGTTGCTCATGTCTGAGGAGTTTCGAGTATCCGACGATGTCGATGAACAGCATCAACTTGAGCTCATATAGCTATTGTTTCGGCGGGATAGCGGAACCCCGATGATCTCGTAGCACAGTACAACGCGGCATGTAGTTACTCGAGATTAGGCCTTGGTGATCAGCCATTCGCCAAATCGCGCAGGATTTCCTCGGCCGCGGGCGTGAGTTGATC
>QHPN01000203.1 GCA_003219115.1 Verrucomicrobiota bacterium
GCTTTGGCCCGAGGTGAAAAATTTTTGCCAAGACGCATAAATATCATTGCCCCTGTCTGGGCGGCCGCTAACATCGCCGGCACGCCAGAGATGCACTCATCCAAACGATTTCTCTTACCATTCTTTCTGACCGCCGCGCTTATAATCAGCCTCTGCCGCGTCAATCCTACCGCAGCCCAGGTCACTGTCGCTACTGCCCCAGTCGGATTTACTACCACTCCACTGCTAGGCAACTCTGACACCTACGTTTCGATTCCGTTCACCCGTTCGCCGGAGTTCGTCGGGGGCATTTCATCCGCTGCGACCACTGGGGCAACCGGTATCATCACGGTCGCCGGCAACCCTTGGACTGCAAATCAATTTGTGTATGGAGACACTCAACACAACCACTATTACGCTCTCATCGGTCCAATCAGCGGAACGGGCACAAAAGAAGGGCACACATACTTAATCATAGGGAACGGAACCGGGACACTAATAGTTGATACGAGTAATGACGATTCACGTAACTTAAACACAATACCGGCTAACACTCAGGTCCAGGTGATTCCATACTGGACCCCTGCGACGATCTTTCCAGCGTCGGATGCGGGAGTTTCCTTTACGCCAACAAGTTCCCCACCAACTTATCAGACGCTCCTTCGGTTTCCAAACTACTCTGCTCCCGGAATCAACCAGCCTTATGCTGCAGAATACTACTTTAACAGCGGCGCATGGCGGCTGGTGAGCGACGGTTTTAACAACCCTCCCGATCATGGGGGCGATCCGCTGCTCCCTGACGGCTACTTTGTAGTCCGCAACACTAACGGTGCCCCGACTCTGCCACTACGCGCGCTTGGATCAGTATTAATGAAGAAAACGGCTGTTCCCCTTTTTGCGGCTCAGGCCGGCAAACAGGACAATCCCGTGACGATGATTCGACCAGTAGATGTTTCTTTGGATGCGACAGGACTGGCACCCATCGACAATTCGTTTGTGCAGAATGACCAGTTACTGCTTTTCAACAACGCACGGAGACAGCTCGATAAACACCCCTACAGAATCTATACGTATAACGACGGCTGGAGGCTGTCTACCGATCCTATTGGTGATCACGGCAAAGATGTAATCCCGGCCGGCTCTGCCATGATCGTGCGAAAGGCGGCTACTCCTAATGGTCCGATTTTTTGGACTAATTCGCCGACCTACGTGACGGCGACAAGCCTACTCCCACTCCAGGTCGCTTCTCGCAAGACGCACCCAGGAGCCGGTACATTTGATATAAATATGCCAATAGCTGGAGCGAAAGGAATCGAACCGCGCACTGGGGGGAGCTCTGGTAATCACCAAATTATGTTTACTTTCGCTAATAATATTTCATTAATTAGCGCCAGCGTGACTCCGGGTCAGAGCGGTGCCGCCGGATTAGCCGGACCGCCTATCGTTAATGGCACACGCGTTACCTTGAATTTAACGGCAGTTACTAACCAACAAGTGCTGACGGTTAACCTTACTGGCGTGAGCGATGGGTTAGTTTCGAGTGATCTCGCGATTCCAATCGGAATCCTGGCGGGAGATACGAATGTGGATCATCTAGTAAACGCTAAGGATGTCAACCGGACGAAGACTGCGTCTGGACGAGTTGTAAGTCGCACCAATTTTACGATTGATGTGAATCTGGATGGTCAAATCAACGTTGACGACACAAATTTCGTAAAGAGCTTCCTCGGCACGTCACTGCCTTAGGGAAGTTGAAACGACAAATCACCGATCTAGGATGACCCGGTAGCCGGGACGATTTCGGGTAGCGTGAACGGCGTTTATTCAAGGTGAGAGTTGGGGTGAGGATGAGATGGCTTCTGCCAATCGGAATCATTACTTTTGTCGCCCTGGCTACCGTGGGGGTGGGTACCGTGCTTTACCGCACCTACAGGCCGCAAGTGCTGGCTGTCATGCGACCCCGTCAATTTTTATTAATAACCAGGGAGTCCCCCAAAATCACTAAATCCAACCGCTCCGCGCGCCGCGATTGACGAAGCTTTAAAAGAGAAAGAGAGGCCCACTTCCTAATGCCTTCCAAAAGGAAATCACGCGCCCAACAATCGACCGCGATCGCGTTGTCGCGAGGTACTGTCATTGTTTACGCTGTTGTCGCCTTCATTTCGCTCGCTGGCCTTGCGGACGCCACCTACCTTACTGTGCAAATGTGCAAAATCTTGCTGGGGAAACAGCGGTCTGCGGTGGTTCCCCGGACTGTTTCCGAGTGCTCGGCAGCGTATACTCGAAAATGGCTGGCATTCCGGTCGCAGCCATCGGTACGGTCGCTTACTTTGCCGTGTTTACATTTGCGACTTTTGCTGCCCTTGGGTATCAGCGTGCCCGTATGTTCCTGGCGGTGACTGTGTTTATGATGTTCCTCTCCACGCTCTGGTTTCTCTATGTGCAGGCCTTTCTCCTTCACGCTTTCTGCCGCTTTTGCCTCTTTTCGGCAGCAATCACATTTTTACTTACCGGCTTGGTCGCTCCACACCGCAGCGTGCTTAGTTTGCAAGTACCGTGGATTTTCGGTTGGTTTTGCCGAATATGTTGAACTCCGATGCCGTCGTCTAAAGCAATAAAATCTTTCCTGCCGTTCGTAATCATCGGCGTCGTCGCAGCCCTTACAATTACAATGGGTGCAATATTTTATCGCGCAAAACGCGTGACTGCGGTTACCATGTCAAAGGAACAAACGGTCGCAGCGCAAGCCACTGGTTCCGTGCACGCACGCGGGTCGGCCGATGCTCCCGTCACGCTCGAAGAATTCGGCGACTTCCAATGTCCGCCTTGCGGCCGGCTTGCTGAGCCGCTTCAGCAGATCGAGAAGGACTATGGATCGCGTTTGCGAGTCATCTTCCGCAACTTCCCATTTACCATCCACGAGCACGCCCACGAAGCGGCCTACGCGGCTGAGGCGGCCGGTCTGCAGGGCCGCTTTTGGGAGATGCACGATCTGCTTTACCAGGAACAAGCGGCCTGGGCCAAAAGCAAGGAGGTTCAAACTCTATTTGAAGCCTACTCTGGGATGATTCACCTCGACGTTGAGCGATTTAAAAAGGACATGGCCAGCGATCGGGTGAAAGAGAAAGTGGAATCCGATCGGAAACGCGGCGAGGCCCTGGGAGTCAAAAATACCCCCACCATCTTCATTAATAACGAGTCCGTCCCTCCGACTTCTTTGAACCCAACTGCCCTGCGTGCCGCGATCGATGCTGCGTTGCGAGAGAAAAAAGGTTCCTGAATGAAAAACAAACGCGCAACTTCAGCATCGGCAGCCGCCATGCCGCGTTCTCAGATCGTGGTCTACTGCCTCGTTGCATTAATCTCGCTAGCCGGTCTGGCCGATGCAACCTATCTCACGGCCCAGGCGCTCAGTGGTGAGACTATGGTCTGCGGCGGATCTCCCGACTGCTTTAAAGTGCTGGGCAGCCAATACGCGCACCTCGGAAGCGTTCCGCTCGCGCTCGTTGGCACGATTGCTTATTTCAGCGTTTTCAGTTTCGCCATCCTCGCGGCTTTCGGTTACGCGAAGGTGCGTCGTCTCTTGCTCATCACCGTCTGGTCGATGTTCGCCGTTACTCTCTGGCTCCTCTATACTCAGGCATTCATTCTTCACGCCTTCTGCCGCTATTGCCTGTTCTCCGCTGCAATGGTCTTCCTCCTCGCCGGCTTAATCGTCGCCAGCCGCTCGCCCTAATTTGGCAGAGGCCGGCCGTCTCCTCGCTTGATCGGCCGACTAAGCTAAACACTACGGCACCGCATAGACTTCGACCAAGCCGATACCAACGCTTCCATTTTTGCCAGTGACAATCGCGGTATAATTGCCCCGCGCTAGCCTGGCTAGGATGACGGCATCGAGGTCGTCTGGAGGCTGAAGACCGGTGCTTTCCACTGCACTCTGCTGCGAATCTTTCCAATTATCGTTAGCCGCGATTACATTTGCGTTGCTGTCGTAGAGCGTTACGACCGGGTCGGCTAGCGCGTTATCTACTCCCAGCGCCCTCAGCGATGGGCCGAGCGCCCGCGCTATCACGTCATTCGAATCGGCGGCTACGGAACAGCCGGCAATTAAGGCCCGCGCGCCAGTCTGCACCAACCCCCGCGTTGAGAGGTTGAGCAATCTCGACGAGGCTAGGGGATTTAGATCGTAAACCTCAAGTAATCCTACACCTGTGGCCCCGCTGGCATCGGCTTGAATAACGGTGTAGGCACCGGGCTGCAATGTTGCCAGAACCGCAGCTTCAACATCGTTCGGGGGAGCCAGCTGCGTGGCGGTGATGGCCGCTTCCTGCGTACTTTTCCAATCGTCATTAGTGGTAATTAACGAACCACTTCCATCATATAACTTCAGCGTCGGATTCGGCATCACCCCTGTGACATTGAACTGCGTCAGCGTCGGCCCCAAACCGCGAATTAACAGTTTCTTTGCTTCTGATCCACCGATAACGAACCCGGCAATACCGACGTTGTTATCGGTTTGAATCAATAAGCGGCTGGAAATGTTTTGAAGTTGTGCTGGTGCTGTCGGAGTTGGCGACGGAATTGGTGAGCCGCTCGCCATGGGACCAATATATTGCGTGGCGATGACAACGTTGTCGTACCATTTTTTGTTCACACGCTCGCTATGCTGCGCGTGCAGACCGATGTGTCCCTCGTCGATTTTGAGCGTGTCAATTGAACGGATGTTCAAGTTTGGAAAATCACTGATCAAAGTGCCGTCGATCCAATACTTCACTTCACCATTGCTCTGTCCGGGTGTATTCGCTCGCACCATTAGTTCGTAGCAGTACCACCTGTTTCGCTCCGGCAGAAAGTTGGGCATTGGGTTGAAGTCTGGGTATTGACTCGGAAATGCCAGCCATTCTCCCTGATTGCCGATGTCGCTGGCGTAAGGTTTTACTATTCCATCAGGATACCAATGGTCGCCGAACGCCGATCGCTGCCTCGGCCAATAGGCATAGATGTGGGAATAGCCGGGATCAGCTTCACCGGGGCGCAAATTTCCCTCGATATTATTTTGCAGAAGGAACAGAAAGAATCCTGTCCCATCGGCCGGAGGCATAACTCCCGGTCCCGGATAGTTTGCAGAGAGTCTCAAGCCGTTGTGGTTTGACCCGTTGACCGAGTATTCCGGGTCAAACTTCGTATAGGCTCTGAGAAATACGGTGTTCCGGCCGGGACTGAGGTGTTTGCTAAGACTGTTCGCCACCTCGTTGGCGCTTATCGGCAGGGAAAACTCCAATGCTTTGCTGCCAGCGAAAAAATTCCCGGCTTCGGTGGCAATTCGGATGTTTTGTAAGTGATAGACGTTGTCCCATTTGTTGCTGATATCGCTTGGCGATGTGTACGACTCAAAGTCGTCGGCGAAGATTACCGCAGGGTCACTCGCGATATTTTTGTCCCCGGGATAGCGGGCTGCGATTCCGCTGTCTGTACCCGCTACTCTTGCGGTCAAGGCGAGAAAGACAATTACGGGCGCAAGCAAGCCCGCTCGGGCGTGTCGGACTACTATCAGTTCCAAAATGCTATGAAAAGCTAGAAGCGCGCCCGCGCGTCCCACGCGGCCGATACGATCTTCACCGGCTTTTGGTTGCTCTTTGTCCAATGGGGGCGGAGACGGGGAAGTCAGCCCTCGCCTCGATCGCTTCTGCTTTGCGAACCGCCCAGCCGGGCCGCTGTTTTTACGCGCAATCGGCCGCAAAAGCCATGGCCAGAGCCCGTTCCAGGCGCGTCCGAACGTCTTGCGAGTTTCGCCGCAACTAAGCCGTTGACGTCGAATGATTAATCTGTCGCGCCCGGAACCTCGACCTTTGAGAGTTCCAGTCGCAGGTAATTGAGCACTACGGGGGCGAGAACCATCCCGGGAATCCCCATTAACCGTTCACCAATAATGAGCGCAAGAAGGGTTAGCCAAATAGGATTTCGGATTCTGTCGCCGATGATTTTGCTATTCAAAAAGTACTCCAGTTTGTGAATTGCGACGAGAAAACCCAGCGCGATCACAGCGACCTTGAACGAAATGGTAAACGCGAGACCGACGATGATAACGTTGCTGATCAGATTGCCTACAATCGGGAGCAGGCCGCACAAAAATGTGACTGCTATTACCAGTGGGGCGTATGGCAGCCGAATAATCACGACAAACAACGCCGTCAATGAGGTGTTGATAAGCGAGATGGTGATCTGGGCTCCCATCACGGTGGCGAAGCTGCGGTAAAAATCGCGAAACCGCTGCGCGACCTGCTGCGACAAAACGGAGTAGAGATTATTTCTTGTTGGGTGACTTCGCCGATAAAGATCGATCTGACTATTAACGAACAGGCTGATCGCGGCGACGATCCCGACCAAAGTGAACAGGAGGGCGGTGCTCGTATTTCCGGCCAGTCGGGCCACGTTGCTGAGGTAATGAGCTTCTTCCTTCAAGGAATCGATCACGAGTGTCTTCAAACTCTCAAAATCTGTAAAAGGCAGCGGAATCTCGCGCGCTTCCGCCCAGGCACTGGCCGAGGGAATTGATTGCTCAGCCGCTTCGGGCAACGCCTTCATCGCCGCGCGCGTGAAATAAACGCCACAGAAAGCAATGCCGGCTACGAGAAGGATAAACAAAGCCAGAGCGAGCCACTTTCTTTTCGTAAGCAAGAGCAATTTATTCAAGGCAAAAAAAGAAAATAACAAGGCGAGCAATGGCGCCCCCAAATGTAAGACACCCACCAACACCAAGGTGAGGGCGAGCAACAAGTAGGCGATATGAGCTGGAGTCATCATGCCTGGGAGTGAGACTTTAACGGCGATTTTTAGGCGCCGCTAATTCCGACCGACGGATTTATTTGAGCGGACCGGGCGAGAGCCGATCATGCAAGGCAAATTCAGCGACCTTCCAATTCTTGCTTTAAACGCAGCAATCCCCAGCCGGACCGCACGACCAAGACGCACTTCCAGGAAAACAAAACCAGACATTTACCGCCTGCGGTGGTCAGGTAAGCGCGCCCCACGACTTATTTGCGCGCCCACCTTTGTCCCCCCTTTTCCTCTACAATAATCAAAACGTATCCGTATCCGTCGCGCTGTTATTCCCGAGGTTTGGGTCGGTAACTCCGTTGGGTGCGCTAACAGTTGCGGTATCAGCGACAGAGCCGGTGGCTGATAAGCTGATCGTGACGATGGTCTTGTAAGTGATCTTGCTGCCCGCGGGCATTGCGACGGTGTCGTGAATGTCGCCGGCGCCGGTGGGACTGAAACCTGAGGCACCGCTGGTCTGGGTCGCGGTGTAAGTGACGCCGGTGA
>QHPN01000271.1 GCA_003219115.1 Verrucomicrobiota bacterium
CAGCTTTGGCGCACTGATAAAAATCGATCGCCCCGAAAAGATTGCCGTGATCGGTAATCGCCACCGCCGGCATTTTCATTTTCACCGCTTCGTTCATCAGATCCCGCATCCGCACGGCACCGTCGAGAAGCGAGTATTCGGTGTGGAGATGGAGATGAACGAAAGAATCGCGAGGCATTCTCAGTGAGTATTAAAGGCAAAAATTTGCTTGGCAAATTTGCCCAGCATTTGGCCACGAATCTTTCCTGCGCGCGCCGCTTTTTCTGCTCACACCCTTTCCGTCAACCCGAGCGCAAGCGAGGGACCTCACATGCGCACAATCCGTCACGCGAGGTAGCTGGTGGGTTCAACACGCAATTGGAGAGATCCCTCGCATGCGCTCGGGATGACACGCGCTTTGGTTATTCTAATTCGAATGGAGGGCGCCGAGGAAGCATCCCCCTCCAGCGACCTGAAATTTACCGTCCAGCGAGGCAAAATTATTCACATAAAAACGATACTTGCTTCTCCCCAATCGCGTTGTTAAGAGAGCGCGTGCCGCAATCCAATTTCGGTTGGCAAACGGGCGCGCGCACGCAAGTTTACCCGCAATGAAAAAACTCGAAGCGATCATCAAGCCTTTCAAACTTGAGGAAGTGAAAGAGGCCCTGGCCGAGCTCGGCATCGAAGGAATGACGGTGACCGAAGTAAAGGGATTCGGCCGCCAGAAAGGCCACACCGAAATTTATCGCGGCAGTGAATACACCGTTGATTTTCTGCCCAAGGTGAAAGTGGAAGTCGTGCTCGCGGACGACATGGTCGAGAAAGCAGTTACGGTGGTGGTGGGCGCAGCCAAAACCGGCAAGATCGGTGACGGCAAGGTTTTTGTTCTTCCAGTCGAACACGCCGTTCGCATCCGAACGGAAGAGATCGGCGAGAAAGCGGTGTGAGGCGTGTGCGCCTCATGCGTTAAAACGTTGAAACGTTAAGGCGACGAATTGGATGATTATTTTTTAACAATTTAACCCTTTTAACTTTTTAACGGCTTTCTCCGCTTCAACCCTTCAACGCTTCAACCCAATAAATGGCTAAAGACAAAACGACACCGTCCGACGTTTCCAAAATGATCAAGGACCGCGAGGTGAAACTCGTGGACTTTAAATTCACTGATCTGCCAGGCACGTGGCAGCATTTCACCACCACCCTCACGGAATATAACGAAGACATCTTCACCGACGGCCTCGGCTTCGATGGCTCGAGCATCCGCGGCTGGAAAGTGATCAATGCCTCCGACATGCTCGTTATTCCCGATCCGAGCACAGCCTGGATCGATATTTTTAACGCCGAGCCGACGTTATCGCTCATCTGCACCATCGTCGATCCGATTACGCGCGAGCCCTACGATCGCGATCCGCGCGGCCTCGCCGAAAAGGCCGAGGCGTATCTCAAGAGCACTGGCATCGCTGATACCGCTTTCTTTGGGCCGGAAGCGGAATTCTTTATTTTCGACGATGTGCGGTTTTCATCCGGGGCGAATTCCGCCTTTTACCAGATCGAAAGCATGGAAGCGCATTGGAACAGCGCACGCGAGGAATTCCCGAATCTCGGTTATAAAATTCGCGCGAAGGAGGGCTACTTCCCCGTGCCACCGGCTGACACGTTACAGGACATTCGCAACGAAATGTGTCTCGAGTTGGAAAAAGCTGGCGTGCCGATTGAGCGGCAACACCACGAAGTCGCCACTGCGGGTCAGGCGGAGATCGACATTCGTTTCGCACCGCTCAAAGAAATGGCCGACCACATGCAGTACTATAAATACATCGTCCGCAATGTGGCGAAGCGGCACAACAAGACCGTCACATTCATGCCCAAGCCGCTCTTTGCCGATAACGGCAGCGGCATGCATACCCACATCTCACTTTGGAAAGCCGATAAACCGCTGTTTGCGGGGAACGGTTACGCCGGGCTTTCCGATACCGCGCTGTTTTTCATCGGCGGGATTCTGAAACACGCACCTGCACTCACCTGCATCACAAATCCCACGACGAATAGCTACAAACGGCTCGTCCCCGGATTCGAGGCACCGGTTAATCTCGCCTATTCCGCGCGCAATCGTTCTGCCGCGATCCGCATTCCCACTTACTCGGCCAATCCGAAATCGAAGCGGGTCGAGTTCCGCACACCCGATCCCGCGGCCAATCCATATCTCGCCTTCAGCGCGCTGTTACTCGCAGGCTTGGATGGAATTCAAAGCCGCATCGATCCCGGTGATCCGCTCGACAAGAACCTCTACGATTTGCCGCCCGAGGAACTCGCTAACGTCCCGAGCGTGCCCGATTCCCTCCGAGGCGCCATGGAAGCTTTGGAAAAGGACCATGATTTCCTCCTCAAGGGCGACGTCTTCAATTCCGATTTTATCGCCAACTGGCTGGAGATGAAACAAAAGGAATACGACGCGCTACGGTTGCGGCCCCATCCCTACGAATTCTCGATGTACTACGACGTGTAATTCGTCATCTCGACCTCCCACTGACTCACGGACAATTGTCCGAGTGAGTTCCGAGTTAGACGTTCCGCTTTCATCGCTGTCATCCCGAGTCGCAAAGACGAGGAGGGATCTCACGAAGACAGAAATTGTGGAAACCTTCCTGCTGGAAACTCTGTTTCGTCTCGCTTCGGGCTGCATGCGTTCCCAAACTCAGTTTGGGAACGAGAGTGAATGAGGTAACCCTTGCGTAATGAAAACATTTTCGCGCCGGTAAAACGTCGCTCACGATATTTTGTCCTGGCAGTACTCGCAGCTTTTCTCCTGATGATGTTTTGCACGACGTTTCCGGACCAGTTGATTCTCTTTCCCAGCACGCAACACATCGACGCGCACGGCGCAGCGCGCGAAACCATTCCATTCCATAACGGCGAGCTGGAAATCTGGACGGCGCGTTCGCGGCTCGCGCAACAACGCAATCATGTCGATATCTACATCCTCCGTTTCTACGGTAACGCCGATCGCGCGGAACGATGGGTCGCGCTCGAAGCCGACGCGTTCGGCGACCGCGCCATCGAAGTTTGGGGTATGAACTATCCCGGATTTGGCGGGAGTTCTGGCCCAGCACGTCTGAAACGAATGTCGCCCGCCGGCCTTGCCGCTTTCGATGCACTCAAGTCGCAGGCCGAGAATAAGCCGATCTACGTTTTTGGCGCCAGCATCGGGAGCACGGTAGCAATGCACATCGCAGCCAATCGCGACGTCCGCGGTCTCGTTCTTCACAATCCCACGCCATTGCGCCAAATCATCTTGCAAAACTACGGCTGGTGGAACTTGTGGCTTCTCGCCGGACCTGTTGCCCTGCAAATTCCGCGCGACCTCGACAGCATCGCCAGTGCAAAACGAATTCACGCGCCCGCAATTTTCCTTCTCGCTCAAAACGACGAAATCGTTCCCCCACGATTCCAGCGACTGGTGGTTGATGCATTCGCGGGCGAGAAACAGGCCATCCCGTTGCCTGGCGCCTATCACAATTCTCCGATCGAGGGAGCCATCGTGACCGAAATAAATCGCGCTTACGATTGGTTGTTTAGTGCCGCGCCCTCACCGTAGCACAGGCATCTAACGCCAGTCCGGTCGCAGACTCGCCGTGGAGAGCTCGGACCCTGTGGGGCCAACGGGCATCTTGCCCGTTGTGC
>QHPN01000228.1 GCA_003219115.1 Verrucomicrobiota bacterium
ATCGCGATGTGGCAGATGTATTCGCCATTCAGACTGAGATCGCCCAGCAAATCGCTGATCAGCTTCGCGCCAAACTTTCCCCGGCGGAAAAAGCCGCGATCGCGGAACGGCCGACCGCCGATTTAGTAGCTTATGCCCTTTATACAAAAGCTAAGGAGATTAACATCTTCGGTAATTGGGAGGGTCCGGAGAAAAGCGTCGACCAGAAAGTCGAACTGCTCGAAAAGGCGGTGCAGCGCGATCCGAACTTTGCCCTGGCCTATTGCGCTCTTGCGAAAACGCAGGCCTTACTCTCAAATGGTCCAGAGACCGATCAGCACCTCGAGTTAGCAAAGAAAGCGGCGGAGGCCGCATTGCGGGTCCGCCCGGACTTGGGCGAGGCTCATCTGGAATTGGCTCGCTACTACTTCTACGCTGTCATCAACACTAACACTGGTGATTTCGACCGGGCACGTGACGAGTTGACGATCGCTCGCCGCACGTTACCAAACGATTCTGAGACGCTTTTGATCATGGCCAAGATTGATAGGCACCAAAATCGCTGGGACTCTGCGGTGGCTAATCTTCGAAAGGCAATCGAACTCGATCCACGCAACTTTGAGGCCGGATACTGGCTCGGAAGAACTTATTTTGAGATGCGGCGCTACTCCGAGTATGAACAAGTCCTGACAAAGGATGCTGCGAGCGGCGACCCTTGGACTGAGTATTTGCTAGCGACGATCAAGCTAGCGCAGGGCGATCCGGTCGCGGCTCAATCTCTTCTTGATCAAGTGCCGCTCGACTTTAGTCCGGATCAAGAGATCTGGGCGACCCGATTTGACGCAGCCCTTTACCTGCGTGATTACGATGCAGCAAGTCGGGTCATTGCTGCGACGTCTGGGAAGTGGGCGGATGATGCCTGGGCTGAGGGACACGTTGCGCGCGCGCGTGGTGATAAGCAGAAGGCGCTGGCGGCGTTTGTAGCCGCGCGCGAGAAGAACGGGGCCAGAAGTGATGAATTCGATTACTTGAAGGTAGTCTCGGAGATTGATGCCGGGCTTGGCCGAAAAGACCAGGCGATCCGTGAGGCACGGCGCGCAGTTGATCTTAAGCCGATTGCCAAGGACCCTTTCGATCGCACCGGCTCAATCGTGAATCTGGCGCTGGTTTACGCGTGGACCGGCGAGCACGAACGCGCGCTCGAGCAACTCGAAATTGTCGCGGCGATCCCGGCTGGCCCGACATACGGTGATCTTCTGTTGAATCCCTGCTGGGATGATTTGCGCGGGGATAAGCGCTTCGACAAAATCGTCGCCGCAGCTAAGGCTGCGAGCAAATAGCAGACACGAATTTCACGAATTCACACCAATTGCCGGAGTGGTCGCCGCAAGCAGTCTGAAACTTCGTGGCAATTCGTGTAATTCGTGTCCAGCAAATAGCGCTACAATAGAAAGCTTGTTGTTTGTCGGCAGTCTGCTAAAAGCGACGCTGGACTAAGGAAAGGAGCTTGTCATTCCGCGACCATTCATCTGCTTTGCAGGATGGAGCATAGCGGCAATCCATTTGCTCGTCCCTTCGGTCACATTCGGGCAGGTTGCCGAGGTTGAGCGAGTTGTCGTCACTGGCTCCAACATTCCGACAGCGGAAGAAACCGGCCCAAATCCAGTGGACACGTACCGGCCGGCAGACATCGAAAAGCTGGGCATTCGCAATGCAACGGACCTGACAACTTTTCTGCCACAGCAGTCGGGCGCAACCACAAATCTGAACATGGCCAATGGCGGCGACGGTACTGTTCAATTCAACCTGCGCGGCTTGTTAGCGAAAGAAACTCTCGTGCTCGTTGACGGAAAACGTGTCGCCTTTGGTTCGTTGAACGCTGTCGGGTTCAGCGGAGGCGTGGACATTAACCTGATACCGTTTCCGATGATCGATCACATCGACATCCTGAAGGATGGCGCGTCGGCTGTGTACGGTTCGGATGCGATCACCGGCGTGGTCAACTTCTTTTTAGTGCACAAGTTCCGTGGCTTGGAGATCGGAGGCAGCTTGGAAACACCAACTTGGGAGCGTCTAACGAGATGGGCGAGTCGGAGGCATGGTTGAAAGCCGGCACCGGCGATGACAAAACCGAGATTGTGGTCATCGCCGATTTCTGGGAGCGCACCGGCGGCATATTCAGTGCCGACCGGAACATTTCCAGCAATGGGTTTCAAATCCCCTGGGGTGGGTTCGACACTCGCAGCCCGTTTGAACCCGGCAGCGTTGGAGATTTCCCAGGCTTCCGGTTAATCCCGAACATGTTTTTCGGCCCGGGCGGTCTTCCGCAGTTCGGTGTGAACACCCCACTTCCGCACTCGGCACCGAATGCGGCGACTTCACCATTTTATAAAAACCCCGGTTTTCCGTTCCAAGTTTTAGCTGGACTACCGGTCGTTAATCCCAATGCGTATCCAGGCGCTCCCGGTATCATCGGCCCCAATGCAATCCAACACTTTCCACAAACCGGTACCAATTATAAGGGCGGCGGCGACTACTTCTTCTTTAACTTCGCGGCTGTAACGCCAGATCTTGCGCCTGCTGATCGCCAGGCCTTCTACGGTTCGTTTACGCGCGATCTGGGTGACAAATACCTGGTGTTATTTGCTGACTTTAAATCTGTCCGCTCATTTTTCGATGCATCCCTGGCGCCTGTTCCGTTTGGGCCCGATCCATTCAAAATGCCAGGGACTAATATACCCTTTAGTTCCGCCGGGATCAGTGTGCCAATCCAGAATCCGTTTAATCCCTTCACGGTGGCCGATAACACTGTGGTTGTTAACGGAGTCGGTATCCCTGTGACGACAGGGGTTAATTTTCGCGGCCTTAACGACACCGGTCTCAGGCATGAAAAGTTCACTTACTGGGATTCGCTGTTTGATGTTGGGCTACGTGGCGAAATGGGAGAATTTGGGGATTATTTCAAGCCGTGGAACTGGGAGCTGGGTTTTCGTTATTCCCGGAACGAAGGGCAGGATTTGTCCGTCAACGAAGCCAGCCAGCCTGGGTTACGGGAAGCACTCTTGGATACGAACCCAGCCACGGCATTTGATCCGTTCCTGAATTTCACTGCTCACAACACCAAGGCAGCCAGGCAAAGAGTTTACGTCACCCTGCATAACTCAGGCGAATATGAGTTGCCCATTGGTTATCTCACCATTAACGGCGACTTGTTCAAGCTTCCCGCGGGGCCTGTCTCCTTCGCTATCGGTGGTGAGTATGACGCTCCGAGGTGGACGCGCAATCGTGACTCGCTCAACACCACGTTTCAAAGCATCGGCTCCAGTGATGGGGAAGGCGCACGGGTGAACCGGGATGTTTGGTCAATCTACCAGGAAGTGCGGGTACCTTTCACCAGCCCGACCTGGAACTTTCCGGGTTTCTACAGCTTCGAAGTTGACTTCGCCGAACGCGAGGAATGGTACAGCCAGAACACCTCCGCAGTTCTACCTTCCGAAGCCTTCCCATTTCAGCCGGCGACCCACAGCCAGTATAACGCACAGAAGCCAAAAGTTTCCGTCCGCTGGCAACCGCTCGATCCAAAATATATCGGCGCTCTTACCTTGCGTGGCAGTTACACCGAAGCGTTTCACGCGCCGGCCCTGTCAGAGATTTCGCCCGCTTCTACCGAGAGCTTCGCCGGGGGTTTCGATCCAATACTAAAGGAGAACGTGAACGCGGAGGCACGCGTTATAGGAAATCCCAATCTACACCCGGAAGTGGCCTACGAATGGTCTTACGGCGCCGTTTACAGCCCGGAATGGTTCAGGGGCCTGACGCTAAGCGCGGATTGGTGGCATATTGATATGCGATCGATCGCGTCCCTGCTCGGCACGCAATTCATCATCGAGAATAATATCCCCGGTTTGATTTTCCGTGGTCCTCCTGTGATTCCTGGCAGACCGGGACCAATCATCCTGGTCATTGATCCCAACGAAAATCTTACAGGCGCGATCTTTGAGGGCCTCGACTACGAAGCAATCTATATTCTGGACTCAGCGATCTTTGGCCACGGAGATTTCGGCAGACTGACAGCAACGCTCAACGGCACGTGGCTATCCCGGGCTGAGCTTCAGATTGCGCCTGAAACAAAACGGTTCGGGATCGCGGGCGAAGTCATACCGCCGGGATTCACCCTAACCGGTTCGCTACCGTGGAGCCGCGCCAATCTCAGTCTGTTCTACGACGGCCCCACTGATACATGGATGCAGGGCTTGGATGTCGGCGCGGTAGTCCACTACACCGGCCAGTACGAAGATGACAATGTCAGTCTTGCGGGATCCACCAAGCCACAAACGCCAAGAAGTGGGCCTTTGCCTTGGCGCGCGCGGAAAGTGGCCGCATGGACTACGCTCGATCTTATCACATCGTATACGTTCAACCTACCGCCTCCTGCTCCGGCCGAGGTACCTAGCTTGGCCAAAGATAGCGGAAAAAATGTCACGGTGAAGGACGGCAAGGAGAAAAATGTCATACCTGTATCCACTGCTGAGTACAATCCCTATGGATGGCGCGCATGGTTGAATAACACGACACTTACACTTGGGATGCAGAACGTGTTAGACGCAGATCCGCCGTTTGTGGCCGGGAGCTTCGAGAACGGCTACGATGAATCCCTTGCCACGATCAAAGGCCGGTTCTGGTACGTCCAGCTAAAGAAGAGATTCTAAGAAACCTGACTCGCACACGTTTTCACTATCAGATCAATTCTCGTGGAGACCCGGAGTTGTGCCCTAAACGCTCCGATTGTATGATTCTTGTTTGGCAAATGTCACGCCCTATCGGAAAAGATTTGCAGCCATACCGACTTGAACAAAGCCATGCGCAAAACGTCCTGGTGT
>QHPN01000204.1 GCA_003219115.1 Verrucomicrobiota bacterium
AGGACCTGCAGAAATCAGGACTGCGCAGCACCGAGCAATTTCTGCTCAGTCTCCCGATCGTTACCTCAAACGTTATTCCCGTTTCAAATAATGAGAACGGCTCCAACACCGCCGTAGGCGCCGCTGCGGTTTCGCTGCGCGGTTTGGACCCGAGAGCGACTCTCGTCCTCATCGATGGGCGCCGGGTTGCTCCCTATCCCGTCGGAAATAATCCGGGTCCAGTCAACACGATGTTTGTGGATTTGAATTCGATCCCGGAAGCTGCCATTGAGAGCATCGAAATTCTGAAGGACGGTGCTTCTACTGTTTATGGCGCGGATGCAGTCGCCGGAGTGGTGAACCTGAAGATGCGGCACTACTACAACGGCGCCGAAGCCAGCATCGAATACGGCAACACCGAGCACGAAGACTCGGGTCTCTTTCAAGCGTCGGTCATATTCGGCGTCGGCAACGACAAGACGGAAATCGCGGGTGCCATGAATTATTATATGCGCAACTCCATTGCCAATCGGGACCGAAGTTATTCGGCCGTCCCGCCATTTCTGAGTTCGAACGCGAGTCCGTATAATCTCCAGCTGAGCGGTGCCGTCGCGGCTGCCGCCGGCGGACAGAATTTGGCGCCGATTGAATTCGCAGCCGCGCCGGACTTCACCAACGGTTTAGCTCCGGCCGACTCCTATAAATATGGGACAAGCCGCCTCAATCGTTTCAACTTTAACCAGTTCTCGTTGTCTTTCCCGAGTTCAGAACGCTACGGCGGTTACACGCATTTCCTGCACAAGTTCTGTGAAGATCAGGCGGTCCTTTACGGCGACTTCATGTATCAGAATGTAAAAGCGCATAACGAGCTGGCGCCGCCTGCCACGGGATCCTTCCAAACCGCGGGTCAGGTGGTCTTAGCCATTCCTCCGGATACGCCGATTGCGCCCGGATCCGAGCCACCAAATACGCCTACTCACGTTGAAACTGGAGTCCCGGCGGATGCATTCAATCCCTTTAATCCATTTCATCAAATCATCTCGGGCGGCACTCGGGCGCGTCTGGCCGAGTTCGGTAATCGACTGTTCGACAACGAAACGGACGCTTATTTGGGTACCATCGGAATAAAGGGCGACAAGTTATTCGACGGCAATTGGGGATACGACGCTGCTTACCGCTACAGCCAGGTGAAAAGTGTCCAGACTGGAGACCAGGTATCTATCTCCAAGTTTAATCGCATCCTGAATGCGGCCGATCCGATCTTTGATCCGGGCTCGTCGCAGTTCATCGGAACGACCGTTCCGTTTAACCCATTCGGCGATTATCGGGCTCCAATCCCTTCCAACCAGGCAACGGTCGCGTTTGCCACGGTCCATCCCAAAGACGAGGACACCTCCAAAATATGGACAATCGACGGAAGCATTTACACCACCTCGCTCTTCGAATTGCCGGCCGGCGGAATTGGCATGGCGATTGGCGGCCAGTTTCGTCGGGAAAGTTTAGACGAGAATCCGGATCCGCTGAATGTTGCCGGCGATGTCGCGGGTAATTCTCCCGTTCCCGTGGCTCACGGCGGGCGAAAATCCTTTGCCTTTTATGCCGAGGCTAATATTCCAATCTTCGGCTCCAAGAATGCAATTACCGGCTTTCATTCCCTCGAAATCACGGCGGCCGGTCGCTACGAGCAGTTCCGTAACAATGACACCGACGTAGCGGTGCCCAAATTTGGCATCCGCTGGCAGCCGTTGGACGAACAACTGACTCTGCGCGCGACCTGGGGCCAGGGTTTTCGTGAGCCGACTCTTGAGGAATTATATGCTGCGCCCATCTCCGGCCTGAAGCTTTCGCATGATCCACAGAATGGTGGTGCCTTCGAACCCGAGACGAACTTCCTCGTGCTCAGTAATCGAAATCTCAAGCCCGAAGACTCCGAGACTTACAGCGCGGGTTTTGTCTTCACCCCGAAATATGTTCCTGGTTTGACCTACGCGGTGGATGCCTGGGGCGTCAGGCGCAGTGGCGTCATCGGTACTCCTCCAGCGGATGAAATCCTCGCGCGCGAGCAAGCGGGAACACTGCTTCCGGGAGAAGTAGTTGAGCGCGACATCGGCGGCGGCATCACCCGCATCCTCGCTCCAAATATGAATCTCGGTAACCAGGAAGCTGACGGGGTTGATTTTACCCTTCTCTATCAGCGTCCCCTGCCAGTGGGCACGTTTACGTTTCTAACTGAATGGACCTGGCTCTACCACTTCGAGTATCCTCAAGGAGAGACAGCGTTTGGTTTCGGTTCGGACGGCAGCAATCTGGCAGGATTCACGACTGATCCAGGTCTTTCGAACGAGGGTTGGTACAAATGGAGAGGAACGACGCGCTTCGATTGGGCGTGGAAAGGTTTTGATGCAGCGGCCACAGTTCGTTACATCTCCGGTTTCGAAGAACTCAACCCCAAAATTCTACCGCACGAAGTCGGTAAGACACTCAGACTTGACCTGCAGTTTTCCTATGATTTCTCCGACCTCGTTCCGAAGGTTGAAGAAAGACCTGTAGCCGGCTATTCCAAGGAGGCGCCAGCCAAGGACGGCAAGGCTCCCGTTGGTAAGGAAACTGTTTCGACTGAAGTGAACAATTCCTGCTGGGCGCGCTTGATGCGAGGCACAACCCTTACTTTCGGAATCAACAATGTGTTCGATGACGATCCTCCATTCGCCTCCGGTGAAGGCGGTAACGCCGTCGGCTATCCTGGCTTCACTTACGATGCGACCAACCGCTTCTGGTACTGGCGCCTGACCAAGAAGTTTTAAGAACTCGTAAGCACGCCACGTGGTTCGATTCCATGTGACGCGCTGCTGCCGGAGGGACGCGCTCCTGCGCGTCCAGGAAGAGTTGTAGCCGCTTCAATGAGGGCCGGCAGCTGGGGATCATCGGTCCCGGCTACAGAAGCTTCGCCCATTCGTCGAAAATAAGGGCAGTCGTCAATTCGCACACCATTGCGATAGCAGCCGGGGAGGTGTATTTTCAGCCGTGAAGGGATTAACAATTGTCTTGGCGATTCTGGTTGCGACCACATTGTTTTCCGGAATTGCCTTTGCAAACCGACCAGCGAACCAGGCCTCGCCAAAAGTAGAAACAATGGAGGCGCTCGTTTTCGTCACCGGCTCGCGCATCCCGCAACGCATCAAAGTTTCTCGGATCGGCACAGCCACCTACTCGCCCCTTCGCGTTATCGATCGAAAGGAAATTGATCAGACCGGACGACGTACGACCGCGGGTGCATTGGTTAACGAACCGTCGCTGCGCGTGATCGGTCACTGAGCTGAGTCCGTCCGGGGATTGGCGATCGCCTGAAGGCTGCAACTAAAATCTTGCTGTGGTCGTTTTAGGCGATACAATTGCGGCCCCGATACCGAACTTCCCGGCATGCAAAATGAGCCTGGCTTGCGAGAGCCAAACCACAGATGTATTCGAGAATTCCTTAAGGATTGATCTTAAATAAATGGGCAACGAGTTGCCATCGAACCACCAATTGTTTTTCCCAGCCAACGGCGTCATCTGGCTGGAGTCATTTCTCTCTTCTCAGTCGATATTCTCGGAGCTTGCTCGCCCGGATTTAGTCGCAATTACCAAAGAATCGGTAGTCCAATCGTCATGAGCAGCAACCTGAACCGTCGGGAATCAGTCCAGGAATTTGACGCAAAACTCAGTCTTGCTGATTTCGTAGTCGGCGATAGCGATGATCCGCTCACACCGCCTTTGGCATTTACACAGTGGCGGCAAGCCGGTGCGTGGGAGGCCTCAATTTACGAGCCCGAGATGCTCGCCACCGCCGATGCCCGCACCATTATTAACTACGAAGGCCGCCCGCGCTCGGTCATCAATCTTTGCTCTTACAATTATCTAGGGCTGGCTAATCATCCGGAGGTAATAAGCGCGGCGCGAGATGCCCTGGCGAAATATGGCTTGGGCGCGTGTGGTTCCCCCCTGCTATCAGGAATGACTGATCTGCATCGGCAGTTGGAACGCCGCGTCGCGGGGTTTCTCCGGCGGGAGGATGCAATGCTTTTTAACAGTGGCTTTGGCGGCGCCTTGGGCACAATCTCCGGGCTGCTTCGAAAAACCGATGTTGCGATTCTCGACACTCGATCGCATTTGAGCTTGCGTGACGGTGCGGTTTTGTCGCGTTCGCGCGTGGATCGGTTTGAACACAACGATCTGGCTTCACTCGATGCCGCGCTCCACCGACGAAAAGGCCGGCGGCAGCTCGTGATTGTTGAGGGCATTTATTCAATGGATGGAGATTTCGCGAACCTGAAAGGTTTGCTCGATATGGCCGAGTCACATCGTGCCAGTGTTTTTATTGATGAAGCGCACTCGATGCTTGGTTGCGGGACACACGGCCGCGGCGCAGCCGAGCATTTTGGAGTCGAAACTCGGATCCCGCTTGTTTATGGAACATTTTCGAAAGCATTCGCTGCCGTTGGCGGTTTCGTGACCGGCGCGGTCGAGACACTCGATTATTTGCGCTTCTACGCACACTCCTACGGTTATTCGTGTGCCCTTCCACCGGTTATCGTGGCTGCGGTCCTGAAGGCGCTCGACATCGCCGAACGTGAACCGCAGTTGCGGGTGCGGCTCTGGGATAACGCCAGGTACTTTCGCGAGCAGTTGAATTCGATCGGCATTGATACAGGCACCTCAACCACTTATATCATGCCGCTTGTCATCGGAGATCGCGCGCGCATGTACCAACTCGGTCACGAATTACGTCGGCGCGGTGTTTGGGTGGCGCCGGTGGATTATCCGGCAGTCCCGGAGGATCGAATTTGTTTCCGGGCTTGTGTGACAGCGAACCACACTCGCGCGGACCTCGACGAGGCGCTCAATATTATCGCGGACACACTTGCTCCGGCTCTGTTGCAGAACGCGTAGAATTCATGCTACGGATCGGCTTCTATCAGGTGAATATTTTTGCCGTCGCGCGTTCTACTTCGCGCCTGTATTGGTGTCGTTTTTCACAGATGGCTTTTTCGTTACTTTCATGCTAGGAAAATAATCTCGGCGTCATGCGGGAATTTTTTTTCCAGTCGGAACAGGATCAGCCCCATCCGGCACGGGCACGTGCGATCGTCAAAGCGCACCCGGAAGTCCGACAATTAATGGAGCGGAATCCTTACACCGGGTTGATTGCGTTCTCGGTCGTGGCGCTGCAAACCGCGATTGCTTATGGGCTTGGCAAACTCGGCTTAGGTTTTTGGTGGCTCAGCTTGCTTGTTGCGTACGGCATAGGCGCGTTCGCCAATCACGCTAACTATGTCATCATCCACGACGCCACGCATAATTTGATTTTTCGGCGGCGTAGTTGGAACAGGCTAACGGCGATTCTTGCCGATTTACCGAATCTCGCCCCAGGAGCGATGGGTTTTTGGGTTTATCATTTAAGGCATCATTCGCATCAGGGGGATTATGAATGGGACGCTGATTTGGCCAATTACTGGGAAGCTCGTTTGGTTGGGAACAAATGGTATCGCAAGGCAATTTGGCTAACGCTCTTCCCCGTTTTTCAGTTAACACGACCGCCGCGTTTGCGAGCAATTAAGATGTGGGACCGGTGGTTTTCGGTGAATCTGGTCGTCGCCGTCTTGTATGACATTGGTGTCGTGTATCTCTGCGGCTGGGCGGGCTTGTTATACCTCGCCTTTTCTTTTTTCTTTTCGGTCGGGCTTCATCCGGTAGGCGCGCGCTGGATTCAAGAGCATTACACAAACGATCCCGACCAGGAGACTTACAGTTATTACGGGCCGATCAATCGAGTTTGTCTCAACATGGGTTATCACAATGAACACCACGATTTGCCATCGATTCCATGGAACAATCTGCCCAAGCTCCGCGCGCTGGCCCCGGAATTTTACGATTGTTTGAAGTACCATTCATCCTGGAGCCGGTTACTCTTTCAGTTCATCTTCGATAAACGGTACACATTGTTTTCGCGAATCGAGCGAATGAAACGAAGTGGCAATTCTAGGGTCGGAGGAGCCGCGGTCAACCGACAGAAGGCGATTGCCGTCGAAGCGGAGATCGCTGGTGTTTAAAGCTATGGAAAGACTCTACGTCTCGAACAAGAACGAAAGTGTTCGAATGTTTAAGAGCGACTTCATGGAGTTTTTTTCGCATGTCCATCCGGCTACACCTCTGGTCCTCTACCTGCCGGTGGTTGGGTATATGCTTTACGCGGCCCTGTGGCGTAATGCCCTTCCCATTTTAGTTGTCGCCGGCCTCTTTCTCGTGGGAGTGCTTTGTTGGACGCTGCTCGAGTACGTTGTTCATCGCTACGTTTTTCATTACGAGCCAAAGAGCCGGTTGGGCAAAACACTGCACTTCGTTGTTCACGGTGTTCATCATGACTATCCAAACGACGCCACCCGCCTGGTCATGCCGCCGAGCATTAGTATTCCATTGGCGATTGTATTCTGGAGTTTTTTCGGCATAACCTTGGGCCGCTTCGCTCCGGCTGTGTCTGCCGGGTTCGGCTTTGGCTATATCTGTTATGACTCGATTCATTATGCGATTCACCATTTTCCGATGAAGCGAGGAATCTGGCTTTGGCTGAAACAGTACCATCTTCGGCATCATTATGCAGATGATCACGCCGGTTACGGCGTGAGCTCGCCACTTTGGGACTACGTTTTCAGGACGACGCGGAAGTAGAGCGAACCCGGTCAAAGGTCACGCTCGATATGGGAACTCCACGGCGCGATTAGCCATCACCGTGCCGATGCAGATTATCGAACAACCGGCGGCTTCGGAAACGACTCATAAGGCGCGCGAGGTCGAAGGGGTTCTCGATCTTTATTTCTATCGCAAGATTGGATATTGGCTGGCGCAGGTGTTCGCGCGGCTGAAAATCGCGCCGGCAGGTGTAAGCCTGCTCGGGTGTCTATGCGGGGTGATGGCGGGTCACCTCTACTTCTATCGCAACCTGGGAATAAATGTCGCCGGCATGGCGCTACATGTCTGCGCGAATGCTCTCGACAACGCCGATGGCCAATTGGCTCGCTTGACTGGGGCAGGCAGCCGTGAGGGCCGCATCATCGACAGTCTGGCCGATCATCTCGTTTTCGTTAGTATTTATGTCCATTTGGCTCTTCGCTCCTTAGCGGAAGGAGCATCACCCGTGGTTTGCCTTTTGGCGATCGCCGCCGGAATTAGCCATGCTTTGCAAGGTGCCGCCGCCGATTATTACCGCACGAGCTATCTTTATTTTGTGAAAGGCAAGTCATTTATGGATTTGGATTCTTCCGCGGCACTGCGCTCGGATTATCAAGGAGTCAGTTGGCCTGATCAGCCCTGGCACAAGTTGTTGCTCGCGCTCTATTGGAATTTCACCCGGCAACAGGAAATGCTTTCACCCCATTTGAAAAGATTGCGGGAAATATCAATTCGATCGTTTTCGCAAGGGATTCCGGAATGGTTCAGGACACAGTATCAAAGATTTGCCAGGCCAACGTTTAATTTATGGGGATTATTGATGACGAACTCGCGGATGCTTATTCTGTTTATCCTCCTCTTTATTGGTCGCCCTGTTTGGTACTTCTGGATTGAGGTTACTGTTTTCAATGGCCTGCTCGCGTACCTGCTTTATCGTCAGGAAAACATGTCGCAATCGCTGCTGGAACTGGTGACGACGACACGTTAGGGATTTGCCATTGGTGTCCGAGATTAAGGTTTCGCAAGTACGATCACGGAAGGACCGCGATGCCTTCATCAAATTTCCATGGAAAATTTATGGCGACGATTCGGCCTGGGTGCCGCCGTTGTTAATTGAGCGCAAAGCGTTTCTCGATCGAAAGCGTCATCCGTTCTATAAACATGGCGATGCCACATTGTTTCTGGCGAAACGCAACAGCGAAATCGTTGGGCGAATCATGGCGAGCGATGACCCGAATTATAACTCACTTCATCAATCAAACGTCGGATGTTTCGGGCTCTTCGATTGCATCGACGATTCTGAAGTAGCGGACGCGCTCTTTCGCGCTGCGACCGAGTGGGCGCGTGGCAAAGGGCGCACTGAAATAATGGGACCGATCGATTATTCCACGAACTATGTTTGCGGATTATTGATCGACGGGTTTCAACACTCGCCAACGCTGTTGACCGCGCACAATCCTCCCTACTATGCCGATTTGATCGAGCGCTGCGGTTTCACCAAAGCGAAGGATTGGTACGCATGGTGGTTTTCGGAGGCGCCGCCGGGAGCTGAACGATTGCGAACGATCGCGAAAGCGCGAGCAGGTAGGCAAGGCGTGCGCATTCGGCCGGTCAATCTGAAAGATATGGTCGGCGAGGGCCAGCGAATTCGCGCGATCTACAATCAAGCATGGGAAAAAAATTGGGGCTTCGTTCCATTTACCGAAGCAGAAATGGACCACATGGCGAAAGAGATGAAGCCATTGCTTGTGCCGGCGGGAACGCTGATTGCGGAAATCGGAGATGAACCGGTCGGTTTCGTGATCGGCGTCCCGGACATCAACGTTGCCCTGCGTCATATCAATGGGCGGCTGACAACGTTTGGTCTCCCGATCGGATTACTGAAATTGCTATATTATAGGACTAAAATTCGAACAGGCCGGCTCATCGCACTCGGCGTGATCGAAAAATATCGTCGTGCTGGGATTGCCGAAATGCTGGTTCTCCAGGTGATGGATGAAGCGTTCAAGCGCGGATTCACCGGCGAACTTAGCATGACGCTCGAGGACAATGTGATGGTTAATCGATTCATTGAAGCGATGGGCGCTGAGCGCTACAAGACGTATCGAATCTACAGGAGGCCGTTATTTTAACGGCAGATCACTGCAAGCTCTGGCGCGGAGAGCATAACGTATCCAGCAGGAGTGCAGGAGATCTGCCGCGGCGGTTGCGACCTCCCAAAATGCCATGACTACGAGCGCTTTTTCCGGTATGCCAAAAACAACGCAAGTTGCTAGGACCCAGACATAAATATTGCGCCGCCCGCCAACTAAACGGATGATTTGATCGAAAAGTCCGGGTCCAACCAGCGATTTCGCGGCTGGTGTGTAAACCCCAAGTTTGCCTATGCCATCGAGCGCCTCCGCCCCAATCAGCAGAGCCAAGTAAAAAAAAGCGTTAGGCAGTTGACCCGAGACGTAGAAGTGATACGCCAGCGCCGTCGGCCACACGACTTCGAAGAATGAATCGAACCAATGCTCGATTTCCCCCGTCTTAGATGTCTCGACCCTGATTCGCGCCTGCTTGCCGTCGAGACCATCCAGAATGCCGATGGTCAATGCGACCAGGATTCCCCCAATGAGGTGACCGGTCACGAAAAGAATCACAGTTCCAAAAGCTAAGATTATCCAGGACACTGTGAGCTGATTGGGTGTGACGGTGGTCTTGCAAAGTTTTGAAATGAGAAAAGTTTCGAGTGGGGCGTGAATGCGCGCGGGAAGATCCTGTGTACCTTTTTGCACTGAGTTGAGGAGAATGCTTTCCGCAAGTTTGACCTGGTCGGGGAGTGGTGCGGGAAACCAAAAGGGTCTGAGCTTTCGTCGCAGCGCTGGCGAGTAGCAGGGTCGGCGGATCACATCGACTGCAGGGATTGAGTTTTGTTCCAGGCCATTATTAATCGCCTTTTCCAGTGGACCATTCTGCGTCGAAACCCAGTCGCGTTGCAGTAGTGCTGCACCACACACCTTTGCGCCGAGCGCATTTGGGGCCGAATCCATCAGCGGTTGAAATTTCGACGGCACGGCGGAATCGACCAGGACCGCCGGCGAACTTTGCGTTGCGAGAAAGTGCAATAGGCGACCGTCGAAAACGATATCGCCTCGCACCGCAAGCAGAAGCTGAGCGGCGTCCGGCCAAATGGTGACAATCTGTTCAATTGTCATCGGCCCGTCCGACCGTTTGGCAAACGTCAGAATCAGCTGCGCGCGAGGTCTGCACTGTTCGATCAATCGTGCCGCAATCAAGTCAGGTGTGCTGGAAACGACAGTTGCTCGCGTAATTCCGCACCGCAGCAACGTCCGCAACAGGCGCTCCAGCGTTGATATTCCGCACAGCTCGACCAACGCACCGGGGGACTCGGCTAGGACAACGCATTCATGAGCCATCGTGATTTGCTTGATACAAGCTGTGGAAATTGGACCTGCTCCGGCGATCGTAATTACTAGACACCTCGCTCTTATTCTGCAACTCCGCGCTGTTTTCGATCACCGCAGCTTGCTCCCATCGCGGCTCAGTGCTATGCGAAAGATTCTGTGATTGCCCAAAAAACTTCCGCTCCGGCTGCGGCCCCGAGCATGTTCTTCCGTCTCTGCTACAGCCCGTTTCTTGCCCAAATGGTCGTGATTCGGCGGTGTAACCTATCCTGCGGATATTGCTCTGAGTACGACAAAACGAGCGATCCGGTGCCGGTGGAAACACTTGAGGAGCGCGTGCGGAAACTCAAGGAACTTGGAACCTTTGGGATTTCTCTAACGGGTGGCGAGCCTACAATGCATCCGGAGCTTCCCCGGCTCATCCGTGCCTGCCGCGAACTTCGTTTCTATCGAACCAGCATGATCACGAACGGCTTTGTTTTAAGGACGGAGCTGATTGAAACACTCAACAAAGCCGTGCTGCAGAGAATGCAGCTTTCCATCGATGGGGTTCAAGCAAATGAAACGACGCAAAAAGTTCTTAACAACCTGAAGAAACGCCTGCAATGGTTGCGGGACCATGCCCGTTTTGAAGTGTTCATCAGCGCGGTCATCGGCGCATGTCCTCCAGCCGAGGCTGACGAAGTCCTCTCCTTTGTCCGTCAGCTTGGTTTTCGCGCCCGCGTGCTTCTCGTGCACGACAGCCAAGGGCAACTCAAGTTGAGCAACGAAGATTTGCAGGCGTACGAGGACATCGTAAACAAGCTGCCAAGAAGATGGCCGGAATTCTCGGGCTATCGAAAAAAGCTGGTGAGGGGCCGCCCCGCGCCATTCAGATGCCGGGCTGGCAGTCGTTATCTTTACGTGGACGAATACGGGAACGTAAATTGGTGCTCACAAACCCGAAAGGTTTGGTCCAAGCCGCTGTTGGATTACACGTTGAACGATTTGCAGGAGCAGTTTTACAGCTACAAAACTTGTAACCCCAACTGCACACTGAATTGCGCCCGATCAGCCAGTTTATTCGACAACTGGCGTCGCCAGCCGAATCCAGTTGCCAGCTAGCTAACCGCCAAAATCCGCTCTCTTCCAGAGGCGCGCCTGTAAATGCTTCTCCGCTTGGGCCAGCATTTCCGGTGTGTCGATGTCCTGCCACCAGGCATCCCCAATATCGATGGCCCGAGCTTTGTTGTGTAACGCCGTCGCTCGCACTCCGTCGCCAAGGCTACAATCGCCGCCGTCGTGCTTTGCGCGTTCGAGGTAATCAAAAAAATCCAAAGGGCAGACAAAAAGGCCGGTATCGACCGCATTGTAAGTCGTCAAATCCTTGCCGATCTCAGAAATTCGGTCCCCACGAGTCTGAACCTTCATCGCATCGTCAATATCGAAAATGGAATCTACCTTTCGATCGATCGCGAGATTGAGTTCGTCGAGGACAGCATCACGGATCAAAAGATCGACGATTGCTTGATCGAATAAATGGTCGCTCATCGTCAGAAGGAAGGGCGAGGTCACATGATTGGCTGCTGCCAGGACGGAGGTGCCGTTTTGTTTCTGCCACTCACGATTTTCGATAAAAGAGGACTCGAGCCCGGACGGAACCAGCTCTTTGGTTCCCGCGACCATGCGATCGCTTTCGTAACCGACAATAAAGCTGGCATTTCTAATTCCCGCGCGGATCAGGGCGTCGATCGTGTAGCAAATCAAGGGGCGACCAAGCACCGAAACGAAAGGCTTCAGGAACGTTTTGTCGGATCCGCGCAGACGCGAGCCTTCTCCGGCCATGAGGACTACTGCTTCGGAAACAGCAGTCATATCCCGTAATACCTTTTGAGTCCCCAAAGCCTGAGGCGCTGCGGAAGGAATCTGAAAATCAATGGCGCGATTTTGGTTTGAAATGCGTCGCCAACCGTTATCCGCGGCGGCGGATTCGCCTGATCGATAAGTTCGCAGACGCGACGCGCAACCAGATCGGGCTTCGGCGCATTCTTCATGTTGCGTTCCACCGCATCCCAAGTTTTGGCAACCTTTGCCTCATATCGCCGATCGGGTGCGCCGTCCTTACTCACTGCATTGTTGAACTCGGTGCAGATATCGCCGGGTTGAAGATCGATAATGCTAACTCGGGAATCTGGCAGCTCCAATTGGATGGTCATGGTCAATGATGCCATTGCTGCCTTCGCAGCGTTGTAAGCCGCCATGAATGGGACGGGAAGACGGCTAGCCAGGGATGTGACGTTGATGATTAACCCTTCTCCTCGTGCTTGCATCATGCGTAGTGCAAGTCGCATTAACTGCGTTTGCCCGAAAACAAGAATTTGAAATTGGCTTGCGATTTCTTTGCCGGGAAGATTCTCGACCGGACCAAAATGACCGCTCCCGGCGTTGTTGATCACGACATCGAAATGACCGGCCTGCGCGAGGGCGGCGTTAAACGCCTCCTCGATGGAACGCGGATCGCCCAGGTCGAGGCATACTGGATGGAATTGGGACATATCGGGAAGTCGTTCCAGACACCGTGACGTGCCCCAAACTTCATCGCCGCGGGCGAGCAAGGCGTGTGCGATAGCGCGACCAATTCCGGAACTGGCCCCGGTTAAAAACACCCGCTTCATCAAGCCTGCTTTCGGAAGCGGTAATAGTACCACCACCCACTTCCAAACACCGTGAGAAACGCCACCGCTGCTGTAAGCTGTCCAACAATGCCGCCCAGCGCTGTTCGGCAGAGCAGCGCGGGTACAAGTGCAATCATCGCAATGATGACTGGTGGACGGATGTTTCTCCACGAGGTCTTCCAGTCAAAGACGATGCGTAACGCAGCGGAGCGTAAAATGCCTTGCGCAATTTGAGGAACCAAGGTGCTCACGGCGGCACCCATTACCCCGAATCGTGGAATAAGCCAGAGGAGAAGAAGACAGGAAATGGCACAGGCAATCGAAGA
>QHPN01000205.1 GCA_003219115.1 Verrucomicrobiota bacterium
ATTTCAAATGAAGCGAATACAAATCTTACTTTTCTCGACAGTGTTGATCTTTGTTATGACCGCGTTTGGAAAGAACAACACGAGCGCCGGGCGCGCAGTTGATCTTAAGTCCACGGACGGCACGATTCTGAAAGCAACCTACTTCGCTGCACCAAAGCCAGGACCGGGCGTGCTCTTATTTCATCAAAGCAACCGGACACGAAAGGAGTGGGCCGACGTGGCCGGGCAACTCGCGGCGGCGGGAATCAACACGTTGGCCTTCGATGTTCGCGGGCATGGCGAAACCGGTGGGCAAGAAAGCCGCGGTCAGGCAAGAAAGAAGCAATGGCCTCTCGACCTTGACGCGGCGTTTCAATACTTGATCTCTCAGCCGGGAGTAGAGCGCGATGTCATAGGCATCGGAGGCGCAGGCGTCATCGGCGTCGAAAATTCCGTCGAAACTGCGCGCCGACATTCCGATCAGGTAAAATCGCTGGTGCTACTTTCTGGAGAAACATCTCGCGATGGGTTGCAATTCTTGCGACAGGCGTCGCAACTGCCAGAACTGTTCGTCGTGGCCGACGACGACGAATATTCTCCCATCGTAGAAGCGATGGAATTGCTCTACATCACTGCCTCAAACCCAAGCAGGAAATTCGTGCACTACTCCGCGTCGCAAGAAGCGCCCTGGCTGTGGTATGAACCCTTCGATATCGGCAAAGTTCCCGCCAAAGGCGGTCACGGTACCGACTTGTTCAAACCTCATCCGGAACTTCCCGGCATCATCGTGGACTGGTTTGTGACCACGCTGATCAAAACGCCTGGTCACGCGCCGGCCGATACTGTAGCATCAGCGGCAATCCTCAATCAGATCGAGACGCCCGACGGAGTTGCGCTGGCCACGCGGCGACTGACAGAGGCGCGGCAGAAAGATCCCGAAGCGCAGTTGTGGCCGGAAATTACAGTCGACATCATAGCCTCGGGCCACTTGCGCGAAGGCGATGCAAAGATGGCAATCGAAATCTTCAAGCTTAACCTGCTGGCTTATCCCGATTCGGCCGACGCGCACAGCAATCTCGCCGACGCCTATTTGAAAGACGGCCAAAAAGATCTGGCACGGCAGCATGCAGAACAAACCCTGGCCATGCTGGATTCTCATACCTTACCGGCATCATCCTGGTCCGACACGGAGCCGCGACGCGGCGAGATCCGTCGCAGCGCGCAGCAGGTACTCAAGAAATTAAGCGAGTAGCAATGCTAGGCTTCGTGTCAGCCACCTTCTCGGACGCCCGGCGCAGTGGCAAAGACTGCCGATTTCAAACGTGGTGCATAGGAGCGTGAGGCGACAGATCCTCTGACATTTGCCGGCGTTGCCCTCCTTTTTATCGGCGTGGCTGTGGTCGCCTGCTATGTTCCGCCTCGTCGCGCCATGAAGGCAGATCCGATGGCTGCCCTTCGCACTCTGCTCTTTGTCCGTTGCCGATCAAAGCGAAGCCATGTCGATGACGAAACGATATTTCACGTCGCTCTTTAGCATGCGCTCATAGGCTTCGTTGATCTTGTCGATCGAGATAAGTTCGATGTCGCAAGTGATTCCGCGATCGGCGCAGAAGTCGAGCATTTCTTGCGTCTCCGCGATTCCGCCAATCAAGGAACCTGCCAGCTGTCTGCGCGGCAAAACGAGATGGAACAGGTTAATTGGAATTCCCTGCGGTGGAATTCCGACGACCACGAGCGCGCCATCGCGCTTGAGCAAAGCAAGATAAGCGTTGAGATCGTGCGGCGCCGAGACGGTGTCGATGATGAAATCGAAGCGTTTCTGTTGTTTCTCCATCGCGTCTTCATCCTTCGAAATGACGACCTCGCTCGCACCCAGTCGTTTTGCGTCGTCGGACTTACCCGGCGAAGTGGTGAAGAGCGTGACGTCGGCTCCGAAAGCGCTGGCAAATTTGAGCGCCATGTGTCCAAGGCCGCCTAGACCAACGACTCCGACTCTTTGACCTTTACCAACCTTCCATTTCCGCAGGGGCGAATAAGTTGTAATCCCGGCGCATAAAAGCGGCGCCGCCGCTGCAGGATCCAGTTTATCCGAAACCCGCAGGACGAAGTCCTGATCAACGACTATGCTGTTAGAGTATCCGCCATAGGTCATGTTACCTGTATGCGGATCTTTACTGTTATAAGTGAGGATCAACTTTTCGCAGAACTGCTCGAGATCAGCTTGGCAATTTTCGCAAACGCGATCGGAATCGACCATGCATCCGACCGCAGCCAAATCCCCCTCTTTGAATTTCTTTACGTTGCGCCCGACTTTTGTAACGCGTCCGACGATCTCATGACCGGGCACACAAGGGTAGGTGGTTCCATCCCATTCATTGCGAGCGATGTGCAAATCAGAATGACATACTCCGCAAAAAAGAATCTCGATCTGCACATCCATGGCGCCGGGCTCCCGGCGCTCGAACGAAAATGGTTTCAATGGCTCATGTGCGGCATGAGTAGCGTACCCTTTGGTTGGCAACATGATCTCTTCCTCTTCTCAAGAGACACAAAAGTCAATCCAACCGCGAGAGAAGTGGATGAAAGCCGAAGCAGCGAAATAGTGATCAGAGCCACTGAGCAAAAAGTCGGACGACTTGACTCGGTTAGTATGACCCAGATTCGCGAGCGGTGGCCGCGCCTGAAAATGCACTCGCGCTATGAAAACACGTTTTTAAAACCCAGAGACCTGGTAAACCTCGACCAAGGCAATCCCGGTACCGCCGTTGTTGCCCCGAACAATCGCGGTGTAGTGGCCTGGGGAAGCAGTAACGGCTATTGCCGACTCCAAATCGTTTGGAGGCTGACGGCCGGAATTATGGATTTCGGTTTGCTGCGAATCTTTCCAGTTATTGTTAGATGCGATGACTGTTCCGTTGCCGTCATAGAGTTGCAGAGTCGGATCACCTAAGGCATTCGCTACCCCGAAGGAAGTCAGGGTTGGTCCAAGCGCGCGTACGACTAGATTTATTGACCCGCTCGCGCCGCTAACGACAAAGCCACCAATCATTACGTTGTTACCGCTTTGGACCAGGCCGCGTGTCGATATGTTAGACAACTGCGATGCCGAGAGCACATCGACATCGTAGACTTCGATTAATCCAACCCCGATCGTGCCGTTCTTGCCGGATTGAATCACTGTGTAATTACCAGGCTGGAGACTGAGAAGAATTGCTGATTCGCGATCATCCGGTGGCGCAAGAGCAGTTGCCTCAATCGCGGCTTGTTGCGGAACTTTCCAATCGTCGTTAGAAGTAAGCACAGCACCGGTGCCATCGTGTAATTCCAGGACCGGATCCTGCAAAGCGTTAGCAATGCCAAAATTTGTTAGCGTTGGTCCTATGCCGCGAATAAGAACCTTCTTCGGATCCGGCCCAGTGATGATAAACCCTCCGATACCTACCTTGCTTCCAGTTTGGACTAGGAGACGAGTGGAAACGTTTACCAGCGCAGCGGTGGCAGGAGTAGGAGTGACGCGCAAAGTGAAATCCTGAGTTGCAACAGGCGAAACACCATTGCGTGCGGTGATGATAAAGTCATAGCTGAGATCGCTGCCACTGTCAGGCGTTCCGCTGATGGTAGCGGTGCCATCGGTATTATCGACAAAGGACAACCAGGCAGGTTGCGCGCCGGCCAACTCTAGAGTCGGTGTCGGACTGCCGGTAGCGGTGATGGTAAAAGTACCGGCGGTTCCCATGGTAAATGTGGTCGAATCGGTACTAGTAATGGCAGGCGCCTCCAGGACGGGTGGCGCATCTTGTACCGTAATGGTAAAAAGTTGTGTCGCGTCGGGCAGAGTGCCATTCGAGGCGGTGATGTTGATTGGGAAACTACCTGCCGAACCAGCTAATGCAGTTCCATCGATAGTTGCCGTTCCATCCCCATTAGGAGTGAAGTTGATCCCGGATGGCAGTGTGCCGGTGAAACCGACTGTAGCGCTCGGAACAGGCGGACTGGTCCTAACGGTAAAACTCGTGAATGTACCGATGACAAACGTCGTGTTGTCGGCGCTGATAATAGCAGGCGGCGGATTGTCTACAAATAATGTAAACGTCTGGGTCGCGTCCGGCGCGATGCCATTCGTGGCCGTGACTGTGAATGAGTAGCTTGGCGCGCCGCCAAAATCAGGTATTCCTAACAGATTTGCCGTGCCGTCGGTGTTATCGACAAATGTCAGCCAGGCCGGCAATGTGCCAGTAAGCGTGATTGATGCGGTGGGCGTTCCAGTTGTATGAATAGTAAAGGTACCTGCCGTCCCGGCAGTAAAAGTGGTGTTGTCGGCGCTTGTGATGGTTGGAGCATGCGTTACCGGCAGAGCGTCCTGCACAGTCAGGGTAAAGACCTGGACTGCGTCGGGCTGGAAGCCGTTTGTTCCAGTAATGGTGATAAAGTAAATACCTTCCGATCCCGCTGCGGGTGTGCCGCTTAAGGTAGCCGTCCCATTGTTATGGGGAACAAATGTTACGCCTCCCGGCAAGTTGCCAGTGTAGCTGAGCGTAGTTTTCGGCTGAGTATTTCTGGTTGCAACAGTAAACGTATTCGCCGTTCCGACAATAAAGGTGGCGTTATTGACGCTAGTGATTTTCGGCGGTCGCGTAATTGTTAGAACAAAGTTTTGTGTCGCGTTCGGTGCGACACCATTTGAAGCCGTAAACGTCAACGCATAATCGCCAACGAGGCCAAGACCATTGCCAGGCACCCCTGACAAGGTTGCGGTGCCGTCGCCGTTATCGACAAGTTTTACGCCACCAGGCAGGTGCCCGCTCGACGTAATCTTCGGGACCGGCACACCAGTGGTGGTAACAGTAAAGGTATCCAGAACCCCTTGTGGGAAAATGACGCTGGTAGCGCTGGTGAAAGTCGGGGCAGTATCGCCCAGAAGTGCGGGAGCAACGGTAATCGTCGGTAAAATGACTGCTGCCAGGATGAATCGCCGGACAACTCGCAGCGGTAATTCAATGCGTAAACTTTTAGGATGATGGATGGGCATAGTAGAATGGGCACCCATAGAGCCCGCCTCATGCCAAACGGGCAGGGGAAATTACGTAGACAGTCACGGATAAGTACGTAGACGGGGTCTTAGGTAGTTAGACGCGATATATATTCAACTCAGTAACAGGCAAGCTCGAGACCTGTGCACTCTAATTGGTCTGCAGATTTACACGACAAATCAACGAGCAAGCCGAAGTCCAACTCGAACTCCAATGACAAAATTTCGTCGCTCGAATCGGGGGAAACAGCCCACTTGCCGTAGCGTTTTTCAGCCGCCGTGCTGCGGCGAGGCAGACACAGCGGTTGCAACATGCGCGATGCTTGGCGGCATCATGGCAGCCTGATGGCCGAACTGCGCGACCGCGAACAGAGTGCTGACAATCAGGAGCGTGTAGACAAGCATTTCGAATCTGCTGCGTTGTTTTTCCTCCGAGCGCACGAGAAGCGCGTAGGTGGATTCAAATGCTTCCGGATTATGAGAGATTGTTTTCATGGCTGTTTGTCTATGAGATGCAGCAACCCGGCTGATCGGATTCAAAATTTTCGAAAAATCTCATGGTCTGCCGCGATCTCATTAGTCAGACGCCGCGGACGAACCGTTTTGTCTATTTTGTCTAGATGGGAGCGCGATTTAGAGAGGCGTTTTAACGCCGCAGGCCCGGACCGCGCACCAACCGATCCATGCCTCAAAGGCGCAGAACAAAGCGATGAGGATAAAGATCGCTGCGAGCAACGGTGTTTGCGGAATGAGACAACTACCGGCAAGCAGGAAAACCACGGCGATTCCACCACGAGCGACGCGACCTTTGCTGTCGATATTCGGCTTCATCTTCGGGGCGATGCGGGGATTGAATTTCAACACACACTAGATCGTCTGGGTGTTGATTGCCAGCGATATGCTATATTCAGCACGCTGGAAATTTTGAACGACAGACGCAGTCGGCCAGTCTAGTTTGCTCTATGACTAAACTGATTGCGTTAGCAGTGGCAGGACTCTTTGTGGCGGGCACGACGTTCGCGGGCGAACACGGCGATTGCGCAAAGCAAGTTGGAAACAAGCAAGGGAAGATGGCTTGTGAGGTTTCATTGGCCAGTCTCAACCTGACACCCGAGCAGAAGACAAAGATGGATACGGTGATGGCTCAGCATGAGAAAGAGGGCTGCACCGAAGCGAGCGAGGCTAAATATATGCGGGAGGCAAAGGGAATCCTGACCCAGGAGCAGTACGCGAAGTTCGAAGCCGAATGTAAGAAGAGCGACAAAGATAAGACCCAAACCTGAGTCAAATCGTTTAAGCCGTTTAAGTCGGCAATTTAGATTAAAACTTCGCGCCGAGAGCAATCTCGGCGCGCTTGGTGTACACGAGATGCCGGTTCGCAAGCTAATGGCAAGCGAAAAGTCAGGAGTAACTAAGGACGCAGCAGCGTGAGATGCAGAAGTTCCGCGGGCGCGCGTACTCGCAAGGGAAACCAATTGCCTACTCCATTCGAGACGATCACCTTGCTCGCTCCCTTGGTGTAAAGGCCGGACCAGTAGCGAAACAGCGCCGGCCCGAACCCACATTGCTCGTTTAACATAAGCTGTCCGCCATGGGTATGGCCGGCGAGGGTAAGAGGAATCGATGCTGCTGCTGCCGCATCGAAAGCATGCGGATGATGCGCCAGAAGGATGGGAAAACTTTCTGGCTGACGCTGATTGAGGAGCTGGCGCACCGCGGCGGCGATAGCCACATCCCTGTTCTCGCGGGCCCTCGTCCAACTTAGGCCAAGCAGTTGTAGGGGTGTGCCACGGATAGTGATCACGACCGATTCGTCGAGAAGAAATGGAATGCCTGAGTCTTTCACCCGGCGTTCGAACTCGGGACCATTCTCGATCAAATCGTGATTACCTTCGATCAGGTAAACGCCGTGGCTGGCTTGCATGGATCTAACGAGATCGAGACCGTGGTCAAGATCCGCGATAGCGTCATTAATCAAGTCGCCGGTAAGAAGAACGAGATCGGCGCGTAACTCGTTAACAACCCGGACCACCTCGTGCAAGATGCGGCCGGAGGTGAACCGGCCGACATGCATATCGCTGATTTGGGTGATGGTTAGCCCGTGAAGATCGCTTGGCAAACCAACGATCGGTAGAACGAAGCGGCGAACGCGAAATTGATCGAGCTGTCGCATCGCAATGGTGGCCAGACTGACGTTGAAGAGCGGTGGCGCCGCGGCGAGAGCGACTCCCAGAAACTGTCGCCGACTCAATGCGCCGTTTGCATCCCGGGGCGCCGAGTTGGAATTACGTAGGCGCCGAGCGATTCGGATAAGCGCCACCATTGCGAAAATTGGGAGGAGCGCCACTGACAGCAACAACAGGAGCGGCAGAAGAATCATGTGCCAGATGAAGACGGTTGCAATCGCGAACTTCGAGAACAGAGCGGTCGATTCTGCGTGAGAAAAGCGCTGGGTCAGCAGCCAGCTCAATCCCGCTAATTGGGCCAGAGCAAAAATGGCGATGGTGATACGCGCAAAGGTCGGTTTAGCGATTCGTGCCGAGGCCACCCACCGGAGGAGGTCCAGAGCGAAGATAGTGCCGATCAAGGCGAGAACGAACCGCATTCATAAAGATAGAGCTAAAGAGCCAAAAAGCTCGGAGCGTGGGGTCTGGACAGAGCTCGTTTCTCTAATGCGAAGCATGGTTTTCGCAGTATTGAGCCATCCGATGATTGGGATAAATGCGAATATTTATAGGAGGTGAACTATATAATGATACCAAA
>QHPN01000206.1 GCA_003219115.1 Verrucomicrobiota bacterium
AGCGTTGAAACGCTTTGGCGTGATACACTTGCTAAAAATCCCGAATGCTGGCTGGCGCATCACAATCTGGGGTTCTTTCTGCTGTCACAGAATCGATCCCCGGAAGCGGAAACACATCTGCGGGCGGCTCTACGGCTCCGACCTGATTATTACGAAGCGGAAAACAATTTGGGGCATTGCCTGATGATGCAGAATCGGCTCCAAGAAGCCGGACAGCATATCGATCGATCCATCGCACTGAATCCCGATTGCGCCGCTTCAAGGTGGAGCAAGGCGCTTCTGTGCGAACGTCAGGGAAAAAAAGAAGAGGCCTATGCCATTGCGCAAGCAGGGCTCGATCAACCTGCGGTTTATCTTGATGGCCTCAACCGTTTCGCCTGGCTGCTCGCGACCGCGGAGAATTCCGATATTCGTGATGCCACGAGTGCGGAACGACTGGCACGACGAGGATGCGAGTTAACTCACTATGCTAATCCCTATTTCCTGGACACGCTGGCCGCGTCGTATGCGGCGCAAGGTCGCTACCTCGAAGCGCGCCAGCTCGCGACTCGAGCGCTTGTCATTGCCTCCGGCTTGGAAAACGACGAGTTGGAAAATGAAATTGCGAGCCGGCTCAAACTCTATCAATCAAGCGAACCTTACGCGGATCGCGGCTAGCAGATTGTTATAAAACTGCGCGTCCTCTCCAAGCATTTGTTAAGCGTTTTCAGCCCGACAGGCTGGCGCAAAAGGTAGCATCGGCACGGCGACCACTTCCTGCCACGAGGGCGTCGTAGCTACGACAAGAACTGACGGGTGGGAAAACAGGCAGGAACGCCGTTTTGGGTCACAGACTGAAAGTCTATGTTCCGCTGAGAGCGCGAGCTTTCGCGCCGCGTGGGCGCCTCGCCTCCGGCGGACACAGCGTGCTCAAATATTGCGAGTCAAAGGCACGCAAAGCGTTTTCTACCGTGTTGCCGAGTCCGACAATGCCATGCTGCATATCGCGGCCGAGCAAGACAATAAAGGTACCGCCTTGTTTGGAAACCTTTGGGCGCCTCACCGCGCTAGGACTACACGGATGATCTTCAAAGTATTGCTCTGCTCCGTCAAATGCCCCATTTGCACCGTTCAACTGTAGATCAGCTTTACGCGTCGGACGCCTGTTCATCTCACTGGGAAACGCGCGCCGGCGAATCGCCGGATGGAATGAATGTGCTCGCTCGGCGTTTTTTGCCAGAACGCCAGAAAGTTATTCCCCCTCGGCATCAGGATTTCTCCTAGGCCACGATCAGCAACTCGCCCAATTGCATCTAATTGCAGCTTCGCGGGAGAATGCTTCTGTCATGAAAACAACGCTTGCGGACAGGTTGGCGATTCTTCAAGCGAACGATCATTTTCGTGATTGGCAAACGGTCGATGATGAGCGCGTTTGCGTGCTCTGCGATCGAAAATTTACCGGTCACGAGGTCTTGATTTCAATGGCACGTGAGGAGTTGGAGCTTCATTGCCCTACTCCTCAATGTAAATCGGGAGTGCACCAATGGGTTCATCCGGGCAACTCACTTCTTTCCGAAAAAGGCTATGACGATTGGTGGCGTGCGCTCGGTTCGAGCAATGGCGCTGATGGCAGCGATAGCAGTGATGACGCGGTTCCACCGGGGCAACTTCGAAGAGTATGATTGCACCAACACTAGCAAGCGATGGGTTCAGTTCGGCCACGGACGAAGCGCTCATGGGGGCGATTACGGAGCGGGACGAAAATGCGCTGGCGGCATTGTATCAACGACACGGCGAGACATTGCGCTCGATTATCGAGAGTGTTATCCATGAGCAGGCCGAAGCGGAAGACGTCTTGCAGGAGACGTTGTTGCAAATTTGGAAGCAGGCGCAGAACTATGCGCCGCGGGTGGGAAAGCCACTGGGGTGGCTAACGACTATCACGCGCCGGCGGGCAATTGATCGGCTCCGCCGTCGTCAGGCCTACGTTCGAGTAAAGGATCGCTATCAGGAGCAGATAAACGAGCTACCTAATGGTGCGAGTACGACCGTGGACGGCGACGAAGAGATGGAACGCGCGGATTTGCGCCGCTATCTGCGCGAACAGATGTCGGCCCTGCCAAAATTTCAGCGCCAGGCCCTGGAGCTTTCGTTTTTTACCGGAATGAGCCACCGCGAGATCGCGGCCAGTACCCAAAACCCCCTGGGAACCGTAAAGACGCGTCTCGAGCTTGGACTGCAAAAATTACACGCCTGGCTAAAGCCAGTGCAACACAAGATTTGAGGTGTAGGAAGCAGACATGTGCGGGAGGAGGATGTGCCGGGGCCCTGTGCGGGCTGTGCGGGAAAACGTCGGGGTCCCGGCCTCCTTGAAGATTCACCGGTCATTCCGAAGCACCGGCTGAGGAATCTCATGGCGTTACCATAAACCGGGATCCCTCGACCCAGGCGACTTCGCCCCGGGCTGGCTTTCGCTCGGGATGACGTTAAGTTAGGTTATGGAAAAACCTCAGATTACCGCTTACCTGAAGACGTATTGTGGCTGGAGCGCTGGTGTTCGCGCGGTGCTTAACAAATATAATTTGCCCTACACGGAGAAGGACATCATCGCCAACCCGGCGTTTCGCTGGGAAATGGAAACGAAAAGCGGACAGCCACTTTCGCCCTGCGTCGAGATTAACGACAAAATGCTGGCTGATATTAGCGGTGAAGAAATCGAGCAATACCTGATCGAGAATGGCATTGTGCAATCGAGCGATGCAGTGACCGAGGTTCCGTTGAACGCCCCGTGCGCCACGGAGCAGCACGAAAGCAACGTGCAGGTGAATTTCTGATTCGCGCGTACTCGGTCTGCAGCGAGGGGTGTATCGAGCAGTCGTGCCAGTCTGGCTCGGACCTTGGTGGACGCCGCGCCTGAGTCTTGGCGTACAGACTTTTTCTGCGATTCGCGACCAAGCGGCCGACGACGTCGCCGACGGGTTCGCTTCCTGCGAAAACGCATTTTTATCTGCGCAATGTGCGTCTAGATTGTCAAAGGTGTTGCGATGAAGTTGTTTAGTCGGGCGAAACCAGGCGCGAACGGGAAAAAGAAATCAAGCCGGGTGTGGCGATGGGGCTGGAAAATCTCACTTCTTGCCCTCGTCGGCGGATCTGGGCTGGGCGTTCTGATCTTTTATTCCGCTTGGGCGCAAACCTTCGACATGAAAAAGGTCGGCCAAATGCCGGAACGTAATACCGTCTTCGATGTCGATGGCAAGATTTATAGCCGGCTGGCAGGAGCAAATCGGTTGATTGTTCCATTGAATGAAGTTGCACCCGCTTTCATCGACGCGTTGTTGGTACGGGAAGACACGCGTTTTTTTCAACATAATGGCATCGACTTCTATGGCGTCGGTCGGGCGCTGCTGCGCGATTTAACGAGCGGCTCTGCCAAGGAAGGCGCCAGTAGCCTGACCCAGCAACTGGCCCGCAATTCCTTGCCGCTCGGTGGACGCACCATCAGCCGGAAATTGCTGGAGGCGATGGTGGCGTTACGGATCGAGCACGAATTCACCAAGCAGCAGATTCTCGAGCTATATGTGAACCGGATCTACTTTGGCGCCGGCTGTTACGGAGTGGAAACCGCGTCGCAGGCGTACTTTGGAAAGAGCGCTTCGAAATTAAATTTGTCCGAAGCGGCAGTGCTGGCGGGATTGATCCGAAGTCCGAATCGTTTTTCGCCGTTGCGCAACCCGGAGGGCGCGGCGACGCAGCGTGATGCTGTGCTTGATCGGATGGTGGAAATAAAAAAGATTTCGTCGGCCCAGGCGCAACAGGCGAAATCGTCGCGCATCAATCCGCATCCAAAAAAGATGCCGATGATCCAGGAAAACTATGCGATGGACGCGGTGCAGCGGGATTTGAATGTGGTGCTGACGCCGGACCAGATCGATCAGGGTGGACTATACATTTACACGACGCTCGATCCGGCAGTGCAAAATGCTGCTACGCAAGCGTTGGAATCGACGCTAACGAGAATTGAACATCAATCAAATTTTCATCATCGGCTGAAGTCGAGTTATCATCCGCCGGAAGATGGCGAAGACAGTGCGATGCCTTATCTGGAAGGCGCAGTGGTGGTGATCGACAATGCCAGCGGCGGTATTCGCGCGCTCGTTGGCGGCCGCGACTATTCGCAAAGCAAATTCAATCGTGCGCTGCCGCCGGCGAATCGTCAGGTCGGCTCAGCCTTCAAGCCATTTGTTTATACGCTGGCTTTCACCAATGGTCTCCTCCCCGGCGCATCGATCAATGATGGGCCGATTCAGCCCGGCGAAATAGAAGGCTCGGGAAATTGGGCGCCTGGGAATTCCGATGGCACCTACGGCGGCATTCAACCTGCCTCCTACGGCCTGATTCATTCGCGCAATACCATGAGTGTTCGCGTCGGCCAGTTCGCCGGGCTCGATCAGGTCCAAAAGGTTGCGACGACGTTGAACCTGAACGACAAAGTTCCGCACGGTCCCGCGATTTACATTGGCTCCTTTGAAACCAGCCTGAAGGATCTGACGACGGCGTATACCGCCTTTCCAAATGCCGGAATCCGGAAACAAAGTTACATGATCGAGCGGATCGATGATCAGAACCATCAACCGATCTATCGCGCCGCCCATATCTCGGCGCCGGCGCTTGATCCGAGCGCGGCCTGGATGACTTCACAATTGATGGAGGAAGTGTTGACGCACGGGACGGCGGCGAGTGCACGTTCCCTGGGATTCAAACTTCCGGCCGCGGGCAAGACTGGGACGACTAACGATTATAAGGACGCGTGGTTCGTGGGTTATACCAGCAGCTTAACTTGCGGGGTTTGGGTCGGATTTGATCAACCGACTACGATCATTCCACGTGGCTACGGCGCGGCCCTGGCGTTGCCGGTCTGGGTGCAGGTGATGAATAAATCAGCGGCACGTTACCCGGCCAGGGCCCTGGAGCCCACCATGCCAATGGCGCGAGTTACGGTATGCGCGGCCTCTAATGCATTGGCCACGACTGGCTGCGAAATGGCTGGCAGCGCTTACGACATTGTGTTGCCCGCCGACAAGGTTCCGACGCAGGCCTGTCCGGTGCATGGTGGCGAACCGGCGGAATTTGCTCAACGCCTCGAGAACATTCCCAAGGCAATTCCGAAGATCTTTCAATCGTTCCGGAAGTTGTTTGGCGGGAAATGATCGCTCGGCCGGCCGGCGATGGGAGAAATTACAGGCTGAATTTGAGCCACCCAAACGACACAAACCGAATCACCTAACGACATTCGTTATGGAAGTTAAGATGAGGTAATGTTATGCTTCAGTCGGTGTATCGCTCGCCGCTTCCTCGCCTTTTTCTCCTTTTCCTCCTCGGTCTCGGCAGTTCCGTTATCGCAGCCCCAACGCCGACTCCCACGCCTCATCTCATCGATGCCTCTTTTGTTCCCGCGCCTGGAACAAACGACGCCGTCAACGTTGTCATTCCACAACCAGACGGCAAAGTAATTGTCGCCGGCCGTTTTACTCAGGCAAATAACGTCGGACGCAATCGGATTGCGCGCTTCAACTTCAACGGCTCGCTCGATACCAGCTTCAATCCGGGTTCCGGTGCCGATGCCGAAATTACCGCCGCGGTTCTTCAACCCGACGGCCGCATTGTCGTCGCCGGGCGGTTCACCAGTTTCAATGGGGTTATGCACAACCGCGTTTGTCGATTGAATGCGGATGGCAGCGTCGATCAAACCTTTGGGCTCGGTGCCGGTATCAATAATTCGGTGTTCGCACTCGCTCTTCAAAGTGACGGCCGCATCCTGGTGGGCGGACAATTTTCTCAGGTTGATCTGACGCAGCGTTTCAATCTCGCGCGGCTCAATACGAACGGCAGCGTCGATTTGACTTTCGACCCCGTCAACGGACCGAACGGCGACGTTAATGCGATCGTCATTCAACCGAATGGTGCGATAATTATTGGCGGCACATTTATCGGCTACAATGGGTTCTCTCGTGGCGGAATCGCGCGGGTGTCGACGAATGGCGAGCTTGATCCTTCGTTTGATTCCGGGGTTGGCACCGGTGGAAATGTTTTTGCCCTCGCCTTGCAACATAACGGGCAGATCGTTCTCGGCGGGCGCTTCGTTCAGTACGCCGGGACCAATCGAACCTTTATCGCGCGTGTTTTTAGTAATGGGTCGCTCGATCCCGGATTTAATCCCGTCCCAGACGATTGGGTTCAATCCCTTGCCGTTGAACCGGACGATCGCATTTTGGTTGGCGGTTTTTTCACTGCGATCAATGGAATCGGCCGTAGTCGCATCGCGCGTTTGAATACGACTGGGTCTGTTGATACGACATTCGATCCGGGCTTCGGATGCCTGGGATCGCTTACGAACGATGCCACTCAAGTGCGCGGCATCGCGCTGCAACCGTTCGGGCGCGTTTTGACGGGCGGCGTCTTCACCAGCTACGATACTTTACTTCGTCACAATATCGTCCGCTTGTTCGATGGTTCGGCATCATTTCAAAACCTCTCTGCCCGTGCGCACGTATTTACTGGCGAACAAATCCTGATTGTCGGGTTCATTATTGAAGGTACCGAGAACAAGATGGTCTTGATCCGAGGTCTGGGTCCATCGCTGGCTGCGTTTGGTGTTCTCAATCCGCTAGCAGATCCGACGCTTTCCTTGTTCGATCACAATGGCACCTTGATCGGGGCTAACGATAATTGGAAAAGCACGCAACAAGCGCAAATCCAGGCGACAGGATGGGCCCCATCGAATGATTTCGAAGCGGCAATTCTGGCCACTCTTTCACCCGGCGCCTACACCGCTTTTCTCCAGGGTAAGGCCGCGACCACCGGAATCGGATTGGCAGAAATCTGTGATGTAGATCCGAGTGTGAATGCGCAGGCGACCAACCTGAGCGCCCGTGGATTTGTCGGAACCGGGAGCGACGTGCTAATCGGGGGAATCATCATCCGTGGCCCCACGGGAAGCATGCAGCGCGTTCTCGTCCGCGCGCTCGGCCCGTCGCTCGGCAGCGGGGGAGTCGCGAGTCCGCTGGCGAATCCGATGCTTTCGTTGCTCGACGCCAACGGAAATGTCATCGCCAACAACGATAACTGGCAGGATTTACAACAGGCAGATATTGCGGCGACCGGCAAGGCACCACCGAACACGAAGGAGTCGGCCATCCTTGCGCTCTTGGCTCCGGGGAATTACACCGCCATCGTCACGGGGAAGAATGGAACTACCGGCGTTGGGTTGATCGAATTCTACAGTTTGCGGTAAACCGTAAGACGGCGACTCAGAGAGGTCGAATCGGTAGTTCTCGCTCGCTTTTGTCACCGACGAGCGTGAAGCCGGCGCGCTTGAATCGAAAAGAGCCTTAGGGATCGCGGAGACACGTCGCGCTTGACGATGCGCTTAGTTCAAAGGCGTCGCGGATGGCAGTTCCGGTTCTCGGATGGCGCGCAGCCGT
>QHPN01000207.1 GCA_003219115.1 Verrucomicrobiota bacterium
GCTATTTGCGCTTTTTTATACATGCTGCCCGCGATCATCGCCTGCCACCGGAATCACTCGCACTTTTTCGCTATTTGGCTGATCGACCTGCTGTTGACACCGGTATTCCTGGTCGGGTGGATCGTGGCCTTGGTCTGGGCCTTCATCGATCCGAAGAAGTCGAAGGGAACAGTCGGCGACGTACCTGTTTAGCGTCGGTTTCCCCTCTCATTAACACCCTGCTTTAGCTGGGTGTTACCGACGCCGAAGCGAACGCCAACCGCTTCAGCGGTTTTTTGTCAGCGAAGAAAGAAACCCCGAAAGCTTTCGGGGTTGTGATAACGCGCTCCGTCATACACCGCTGAAGCGAGGTGTTACTGAAATAGAATATAACGCGATACGCTAAACATGTACCCGGCGACCGAGGCTACAGGATCACTTGTATTTAACCGAGCAGCCGTAGGGGCGGGTATTGGAGTTCGCGACGGATTTGCCGCTCATCGATTCATCGAGGGCAGCTTTCACGTAATTGGTCGAGCTCGGAATGTCGGCTGGATTGGGCGTAGCTTTGCTGTCGATCGCGCCTTCATAAACGATCTTGCCCTCCGGATTGATAACAAACATGTGCGGCGTGTTGCGTGCATTATAAGCGCGACCGGCTTTGCCTTCTGGGTCAAGCAGCAACGCGGTTTGCTTGGTGTTCCAATCTTTCATCACTTTCTGCGCTTGCTCGGGCGTCATGTTCCCCTCAAAGCCGGGCGCGCTGGAATCGATCGACAGCCAGACGACACCTTTGCCGGTGTATTCGCCCTGTAGTTTCTGCATGTTGCCACTGCCGTAATGTTTTTTCACAAACGGGCATTCCGGATTAAACCATTCCAGCACCACGTATTTGCCTTTGTATTCGGAAAGCCTGTGCGTTTTTCCCCCAGCATCGGGAAGGCTGAAATCCGGCGCAGCCGCTCCGACCGGCGGTGAATCGGCGGCGATAAGCGTGGTGGCTGTGAGTGAAATCAAGGCAAGGAGAAATGTTTTCATATCTATTGTGACGCGATGTTGCGGTTAACGGTTTCCAATTTTTCTAGCACGATATTTTTCGTAAGCAATTCCGGGAAAACATAAGGTTGCGCCGTGCCTCCCGGATAAAGCACATAGAGTGGGACACCTGGCCGGCCGAACTGTTTTAATAATTTCGTAATCGCTGGATCGCCGTTCGTCCAATTTGGTGCTCGGAGAAGGCGGCACGCACCGCGGCGGTCTCGAGGACGGTCGATTCGTTAAACTTGCAGGTGATGCACCATTCAGCTGTGAAATCGATAAAAACAGGGTGCCCTTGCTGAAGTTCGGAGGCGAGGCGTTCCGGGGTAAATTTTTCCCAGCCGTTGCCGGCAGAGGCTGTCGGACTCGCGGCTAATGATGCGCTTTGGAATTTTTCCCCAATGAAATAGTAACCGCTTCCGATTACGAGCAGGAGCATGAGCAGGAGCACGGAAGCGCGGGTTCGCGCGGAGGCAATTGGCGTAATGAACGCGCCTTTCAACCAACACACCACGCTAAGCACGAGCAGAAATGCGCAAGTCCAGATGAGGGCGGCGACGCCGCGTTGAGCGCCGAGCACGGAGAGCAAAAAGAGCAACGTTGCGATCAGCAGAAAACCCATCAGCTGTTTCACCCGTAACATCCACGGGCCCGGTTTCGGCAGGAATTTGAGCCAGGCGGGCTGCGCGCTTAACAGGAAATACGGCAGACTCATTCCAAGGGCGATCGATGCAAACATCGCCAGAATCACGACGGCCGATTGAGCGAAGGCGAAGCCAAGTGCGGTGCCGAGAAACGGCGCGGTGCATGGCGTCGCGAGAACGGTCGCAAAAACTCCCTGGAAAAACGACCCCGCATCGCCATGGGCCGACTCCGCTGCGACGGCGCGGCGACTGAGCCATTGTGGCAGGTTAATCTCGAAAACGCCGAAGAGATTCAGCGCAAAGACCAGGACAACCGCGCTCATGGCGAGGACGAAATAGGGGTTGGTGAATTGTGCTGCCCAAACTGGCTGACCTCCCGCCGTTTTGATGATGACAAGGACAAGCGCCAGACCAAGAAACCAGACGAAAATTCCCGCTATGAAGGCGAGACCACTGCGAAAAATGCGGGCCCGACTCTGACCCGCCTGCTGAACAAAACCGAAAATCTTAAGCGAGATCACCGGCAAAACACATGGCATCAAGTTAAGAATGAAACCCCCGATAAACCCGAAAATGAGGAAACGAATGATTTCACTCAAACTCGACTTCTCGTTAGCCGCTGCCGTTTCATGTCCAATTGAAATATCCCAGGCGCCGCGATCGGGTGCCTCGTTGGAACTTCCGAACACAAGCAGACCAGGGAGCGATTTGAATTTCCCGTTCGCGTTGTCGAGAGGAACGTCAAAAGTGAAGACATTGCCATCACGCGACGCCAAACGCGGATGACCGACAGCCACATTCTCGGGCGGCGACGGGAAGAATTCGATGGAAGAAAATTTCCCCAGATCGGGATGAGTCACGCGCAAGACCAATCCCGCAGCGTTGCCTTTCCACGAAGCGGAAAAATCGGCAGCCGGAGGGGCTGGCAACTGCTTTTGAAAGCGGGCAAACATGTCGGTGTTGGCGGGCGAATTGGCTGGCGCAACTGGAAGCGGCAAGGTCACGGCTCCATCGCCGGGAATGCAGATTTTCTCGCATACAAGCCAGCTGACTTTGGCCGACAGATTCGCACTCGCGCCGGTTAGGTCCTTCGGGGGCGTGATCTGTTGAATCAAGAGGACCTCATCGTGATAACCATAAATCAGAATGTCACCGGGTTCTTCGAGCTTCAGCGGGATGGGCCACTGAATATCGCCGACACGCCAGCCCTCGGGCAGTCGCCACTTGATGTCGGTCGGGATTCCTGCGTCGCCCGGATATTTCCAATAGGTATGCCAGCGCGGCTCCATTTTTAAGCGCACCCCGACGAGGAACGGTTCGCCGGGAACGATTGCACTGACATTGGCCAGGGCATCAGCATGTACCAGCTGGCGGCCCTGATAAATTTGGGCATGCGCGGTCATCGCAAGCCACGTCGGCAACCAGAGCAGAAATACGGAACGCCGAATTGCGTTCATACCATTACTTATCATTCAGCATCGCTTCGGGCAATGGTGGGAACTGGCTCATATTGTGCTGATGAAACAGCATGCGCTACTTCGTCATCATCGCATTGGTTGTGGCGGGCGTGATTTTCTTGCGGCAGCAGACAACACAAAAGGCAGCGGCGCCAAAAAAGCTGGCCCAAGTGGCGGCTGAGCCGACGTTAACGCCGCGGCCAGCAAGCGAGCACGATTGGGCAAAAGCTGCGATCGATCGGGCTAACGAGGTGAAGCAGCAGGTAAAACGCGAACGCGCTTCGAACGAAGTGCCTTGATTAGACTGAAAGTCGACGCCTAAAACCCGCTAAGCTGCTTTATTGCTAATGCGCGGATTGCGTCTGCGCTTTGGCTTGGATGGCGTGCTTGAATTCCTGCTTGGAAATGGCGCGCCCAGCGGAGGCCGCTTCCTCATTCTTACCAAGCTGGGTGACATCGCTTAACGGCGAGCCTTCATTGGTAAAAACGGCGTCTTGTCCTGTGGTGTCTTTCTTCACCCGGAAGCGACCATGCATGACGCCGACGAGGGGCACGAATTGAGTGCCGTTGTTTTCCACAAACAGAATGTCTCGGTCGCCAACCTTGAACTTGGGCGCATCACTTACTTCCATCGTCTCACCACCGACGGTCCCACCCAGCATACGCAGGGTGACAGTCGAACCAGGATTGCCCTTGATCGCGTCTTCTACCGTCAGGGTCACGTAACTCATGATGTGACGCTGCGCGCCCTCGCCGGTCCATTCAGAGCGCACATCAGTCACGCTGCCTTGAAAGATCATTTCGGCCCTTGAAACGAGCTCATCAAAAGAAGGCGGAATAACCGTCGTCGCCAGCGCGGTGCCGGCAATAATCAGACAGGCCCCGGAAATCAGTAACTGGGAGAATTTTTTCATGTGGAGGAACCTAAACCTAGCTGGATTTACGAATGATTCAAAAGGGAGCATTTGATCGCGAGTGAGCGGTTTTCGTTCAATCTATGGATCAAGGTCATATGCATCTACGAGTGCGACACCGGTGCTATGATTAACCCCACGAATAATCGCAGTATAGTTGCCAGTTGGGAGGGTCGCGATAATCGCCGACTCTTTGGCATTCGACGGCTGGTAACCGCTGGATGAGATCGCGGCCGCCTGAGTCCCAGTGCCCCAATCGTCATTGCTAGCGAGCAGGTTACCGGAGCTGTCATGCATCTCCAAGACTGGATCAGATAATGTTCCCGAGAGCGAGAATGGCGGCGCGGCCAGGGAAGGACCTAGTGCGCGAATGATCAGTTTCTTTGATGTCGAACCGTCAATGATAAGCCCAGCAATAAGAACACTTTGGTCCGTGCCAACCTGTCCACGGGTCGAAATATTAGATAAACGACTTGATAACGTGTCCAATTCATACACCTCGACCAATCCGATGCCGGTCGAATTGTTGTAACCGCGCACGACCACGGTGTAGGAGCCGCTTGGCAGAGTCGCAATCAGGGCAGGCTCGTTGCTGTTGTTTGGGGCGTACCCACTGCTGCTGATTTGTGAAGCTTGCGATCCGATCTGCCAGTTATCGTTCGTCGCGATCGTAGCACCCGAAGAATCGTGCAACTCAAGCATTGGATCGCTCAATACGTTAGTGACCCCATAGCTGCCGAGAGTCGGCCCAAGCGCGCGGACAAGTATTGTTTTGGATTGCGAGCCCCAAACCATAAAGCCAGCAATCATCACACTGTTTCCGCTGCCGACGTTCATTCGTGTCGAAATATTGCCAAAATGGCTTCCAGACGGGTTCGGTGTCGGTGTCGGCGTAGGTGTTGGCGTTGGCGTCGGTGCGCCATACAGCGATTGACCGCCGGTAGTATCGTCGGCAGAGAGCGTCTCGCGATTGCTCGTCACCGAGTTCATGATGGCATCGACATGCTGGCCGTGCTGGTCAGGGTGATCCAAACCGAGCGCATGACCGAGTTCATGGATAAATACTCGTCGAATATCGCCTATGGCCCAGCCACTGGTACCATAACGCAGCGGGCCTCGATAGGAGTCGAACGATTGGTTTTTGTTAAACAAAATGTCGGCTTCGAGAATCGTGCCGCTCATATACGTGTAGTAGGTGACCGCAAGGGTACCCGTTCCAAATTTCTGTCCGAAAACTGTAGTCGAGAACACGACTGAGTTGAGGCGATCACCGGACGAAGCGCCGGTACTGGCAACGTTGCTCTTATATTGGAGGCGAGCCAGGGAATTGCCCCAGGTGGTGAGTGCCGGGGATGCCGCCGTATCCCAGGAAGTGTTTCCGTCAATCAGAGTGCGCCCGGCTGAACCGAGTCCCATTTGGAAAGTAACGACGCTCCCACTCGGCCAGGTGACCCCTTCGAGAACGTAGCCATCTGCGCGGTGAGAAAGAAGGATCCCGAAGGTCAAAGCGATCAGGATTGAGAGGATTTGCAGGGATGCGACGGATCGCTGTGTTGGGGAACAGCCGCGGGGTACGCGAAATAGGGTGAATCCCATAATATCCATAAGAGCACGAAGTATGCATGCCTGGTAAAAAAAGATCGCAACATCCTGGAACTTATCGCAGAACTGCGAAAGCTCGCGAACTTAATACGTAATCTAAGTAGCTATACGCCTGTTTTCGGGCCTTTTTCGCAATTCCGCGCTCTACGACGAAATCGCGCGAGTGCCAGTTCTGGACCAACGGCGACCCGCCGGGCGGACGTCCGCCGAAGCTCTATGGAACCAGGAAAATCTTCTGTGAGTAAGGATCTTTCACCTTGCTTCCAGAGGGATAGCCACTGACATCGACGTAACCGCCGTTGGGATCGTAAGGACTGAAAACATAGCCAGGTTTCCCGGGGACCGGCTTTGCCACTGGAAATTGCGCCGCTGAATTTGTCGACGAACTCCGCGGCGTCGCACTCGGATGGGAGGTAGAAGACGTCGACGGATGAGTTTCGTTCTGCTCAGGCGGCGAGGACGCGGCAGTCGTCGTCGATGTGATAGTGCGAGGCGACCGCGCAGGAGTTGGTTGCGGCGGCGGAGCCGTTGTCTCCACTGGCTGATTCTCGTAAACTGTCGTGTCCGTGGTCTCAGGGGTTGTCTGCTCGCCTCTCAACTTCTTGCTTACAAAATGCGCGGGCGCGGTTACCACCGCCGCAGAAGTCGAGGCCACATTTTCCGCGGTGCGGCAACCACAAACAGCCACCGACACCAGGAAAGCGATCGCTCCAGCGCGAGTCATTGCACGATGTTATCAGCGCACCGAGGACACGCAACTTCCGTAGTCGGAAAGCAGCGCCGTAATCGCCTCGTCATTGGCCGACCACGCGCACATCAGGCGGTAAACGTCCGGCTCGATGAACTTGTAAAAATCCCATCCAAGTTCGCGCAACTTCCGGGCGATCATTGCATCGAGCCGAACAAACACCGCGTTCGACTCGACTGGAAAAACGAGCTCAACTCCGTAATCACGCAGTCCGTTGGCTAATCTCAGCGCTGCATCATTCGCGCGCTGCGCATTTTTCAACCAAACATCGTTCTCTAACAAGGCGAGCCAGGGCCCCGCCACAAAGCGCATCTTGGACGCGAGATGACCGCCCTGTTTCGCCCGATAATCGAAGTCGGCGCTGTGCTGTTTGTTAAAGAAAATTACCAGTTCGCCTGCGGCCAGACCATTCTTCGTCCCGCCAAAGGAAAGAGCATCCACGCCTGCCTGCCACGTGATCTCTCTCGGCGCACACCGGAGCGCGGCAACGGCATTCGCAAAGCGAGCACCGTCCAGGTGCAAAAGCATCTCACGCTTCTTCGCGAATGCTGAAATTTTGCGAATCTCATCCGCGGTATAAACCGTTCCCAGTTCCGTTGCCTGGGTAAGACTGATCACGCGCGGCTTGTGCGAATGTAGTTCGTGTTGGCGCAGCAGCGCCGCCTCCACTTCGCGCAAATCAATCTTGCCGTCCGTGCCGCGGGTGGGAATCAGCTTCGATCCGCCAGTATAAAATTCACACGCGCCGCATTCGTCATTTTCGATGTGCGCGTTCTCATGACAGATGATGCTGTGAAGGGGCTGGCAAAGTTGTGCCAGGGCGAGCGCATTCGCGGCCGTTCCGTTGAAGACAAGGAAAACGTCGCAATCGATTTCGAAAAGCTTGCGCACCCGATCGCATAGCAGCCCGGTCCACTTATCGTCGCCATAGGATGGCGCTGAACCCGCATTGGCCTCAGCCAGAGCTGCCGCCGCTTCCGGACAAATGCCGGCCGTGTTGTCGCTCGCGAATTCCTGGCGCGGTGGAATCATTTATGGAGTCGCTACCCGACTTTTATGTTCCGGGCAATCGCGTAATCAGCCTCTGACGCTTGATCCGTAGCGGCTTTGCCAATGGCGAGGCGCGGTTTACAGTCGGAAATGAGTCCCATCCAGGCCGAGGTCGAGCGCCGCGGTATGCAAATCTTTGATCTGGTCGATCGCCACCCGGAATCGATTTTCAGTAAGGCCGGTTTCTATCAACGGATGATGGAGTTCTCGATGCGTGACGAACATTTCAAAGTACAAATGTTCCGGTTCGTCGACGTTCTCGCTTCGCTGCGCCGCGGCTCTGATATCGTGCAACACCTCGACGAATATTTCGCCGACATGCGTAACGGCTATGCGCCGCTTATCCGCACCGGCGTCTCCTTGGCGCGCATCGTTCCAATAATTAGCGGCAAATTTCTGCGCTGGAATGTCTCGGGCATGGCGCGGCAGTTCATCGCCGGGCGCAATCCCGAGGATGTGATGAAGACGTTGCGCAAGAAGCGGCGGCAGGGAATCGGATTTACCGTCGACCTGCTCGGCGAAGCTGTCGTCAGCGAAGAGGAGGCTGCCGAATACACGGGGCGTTGCCAGGAATTACTCGAGCATCTCGCCCGCGAAACTCGTGGCTGGACCGATCGCCTCGGCAAGAACTCCGAGCTGTTTCCCGTCGTAAATGTCTCCGTAAAAATTTCCGCGCTCTATTCGCAAATGAATCCGGCCGATCCGGCCGACGCCGTTGCGCATCTCGCTCCAAAGCTGCGTCCGATCCTGCGCCGCGCCAAGGAGCTCGGCGCTTTCATCAATTTCGACATGGAGAGTTACGCCCACAAAAATGCAACGCTCGAACTCTTTCACACCCTTTTCACTGAGCCGGAGTTTCGCGATTGGCCGCACGCTGGCATTGTGATTCAGGCTTACCTGCGCGATGCCGAAACTGATCTGCGCGATTTGATTGCATGGGGACGAGCACGTGGCACGCGATTTACCGTTCGTCTCGTCAAAGGCGCCTATTGGGATTACGAGAAAATCAAATCGACGCAGAACGGCTGGATCATCCCGGTCTGGCTGCAAAAGCCGGAGAGCGACGCAAATTTCGAAAGACTCACCCGCATCCTGCTCGAGAACGAATCGATCGTGACCTCGGCATTCGGTTCACATAATGTCCGTAGCATCGCCTACGCGCAGGCGTTGGCGGAAGAGCTCCGGATCGATCGCAGCCGCTTCGAGTTTCAATTGCTCTACGGAATGGCAGGGCCGATCAAACGCGCACTCGTCGAGATGGGTTATCGCGTCCGCGAATATTCACCGGTCGGAGAATTGCTGCCGGGGATGTCGTATTTGGTGCGACGGCTCCTTGAAAACACTTCGAACGAAGGATTTCTGCGGGCGAAGTTTTCCGAGCATGTTTCAGCGGCGCAATTATTGTGCGACCCGCGCGAACTGGTGAATGGCGCTGTAGAGGCGGCCGTGTCGGCTGCACCGATGGATGATTTTGCGGCCGACACAGCCGCCGCAACAGCTAACTTCTCGCGCAACGGGGCCACGCGCGAAACTCCGCCGGGCGACA
>QHPN01000251.1 GCA_003219115.1 Verrucomicrobiota bacterium
ACTGTTCCTGAGCGATCCATAAAATGGTGGCGCGGTCCCGGTGGCGATGTGGTTTCGATGCTGATGGCGTCGGAGCGGGCATCGATGCGTATCGCGATCGCGTTCAAACGCTCGGGGGAAAATGCCTTCTTCGTTGCGGAAATTGTCACTTCGCGACTGTCGCTCCCGAAAATTTCAACGATCCCGTCGATTGCGCGCAACGAAAACGTGCCCGACGGATCGAGCGGGAAACTTTTTTCCACGACATCCTCGAGCACCTCCCCAGCCGGGAGCGAACCGGTCACAAATGCGCCGATAAATGCGAATGCGAGAATTCTATTCATAAACGTACGTTCTCTTTTTCATTCGGCCCGCAATGCCTGAACCGGATCAACCAGCGCAGCGCGTCTCGCCGGCACCAGACAAGCGATGAAAGCAGTAAGCGCGAGGAGCACAGCGGCGCCGCCGAGCAGCGCTGGGTTGTGTGCAGAAACCTGATACAGCTGCGCGGCAATCAATCGACCAAGGGCAAACGTCGCGATGATGCCAATCGCCAGTCCGGATAAAACCGGTTTCATTCCCTGATGCAAAATGAGACGCAGCACATCGTGCGTTTGCGCGCCGAGGGCCATGCGGACACCAATTTCGCCGGTGCGTTGCGCGACTGTGTAAGCAACCGCGCCGTAAATCCCGATGCTCGCGAGCAGGAGCGCGACTCCCGCGAAAATCCCGAGCAGCCACATCATCAGCCGTGTCTGGCCAACCGCCTGCGCCACGATCGTTGTCATTGATTGCGGCAGAGCAATGGCTAATCCCGGATTGACGGTAGCGAGGGCTGATTGCACGGATTTCGTCACCGCATCGACCCTCAGATGGCTGCGCACCGCGATGCTTAGAAACGAAAAATTCTCCTGTCCCCAGGGACGATACAATTCCACATCATCCGAGTCGGTGACCTTGCGCGAGCGCACGTTGCCGACGACGCCGACAACCTCCGCTGGCGTGCTGGCGCTGCTAACGAGAAGTATTTTGCCAATTGGATTATCGTTACCGAAAACCTTTTTCGCTCCTGCCTGGCTGATGAGCAGCACGTTTTGATGATCGGACCTGTCGCGTTCATCGAAATTGCGCCCCGCCAGGATTGGAATGCCCCAGGTCTTGAAGTAATCCGGGGCAATATTGTGGAACGCTGCGGCGGCGCGCTTGTCGATCGGTAAAATCTCGCCGTCGGGCCGCGTATACAGAGCGTTACTACCTGCGCCAGGAAACAACGGAATATCTGCGCTCAGGGTCGCGCTTTCGATACCAGGAACCGCGCGCAACGCCGCCAGCGTCTGGTTTGCGAATCGATCGCGCGCGCCGAGATCGGGATACTGCGTTTCGGGCAAGGTCACAAAACCGATCCAGATATTTTGGTATCGATAGCCAACGTCTTGCAGGCTCAGACGCATAAAACTGGTGATGAGCAAGGCCGCGCCCGCCAGCAAGGTGACAGAAAGCGCGACCTGCGCGCCAATCAAAATCTTGCGGAAGCGTAGTTGTTGGAGGCTACTGCTCGTTCCGCGCCCACCCTCTTTCAATCCATCAACCAAATCTGCATGCGAACTTTGCAGCGCGGGATAAATGCCCATGGCAAGACCGGTCAAGATTGACATTGCGATGGTGAAAGCGAGCACCGGTAGCGACAGCTCGATGCGCGTAGCGGGATCGAATGGCAAAAAATTCGCTGCCATTTGGGGGACGAATGGCACGAGCTGCCAGGCCAGAAATGCGCCGGCTATTCCGGCAAGCACGCTGACGAGCAGACTTTCGAAAATAAACAGCCGGACCACTCTGCTGCGCGATGCCCCAAGCGCCATCCGCAACGCAATTTCACGCCGGCGTCCGCTGAACCTAACGAGAAGTAGATTTGCGACATTGCTGCACGCGATCAACAGGACAAACGCGACCGCCGCCAGCAAAGTAGCGAATGCCGGCCGCAAATTTCCGGTCACATCGTTGGGCAGAGTCTTAAGTGTCATCACCGATGCGCTGTCGATCTTGCCCGGATAACGCGCACGGTAACTTTGCTCCAGCGGCGGCATCGCCGCCTGCGCCTGTTCTACGGTTATTCCCGGCTTTAGCCGGCCGATCACCCGTAGAAAACCGCTGCCGCGCATCATGCGCTCATAAGAAATTCCCGGAAGGGTATACGGTTTCGTAGTCCAGATTTCTGCGTTGGGGCCGACCCATGAAAACGGCAGATTCGGCAGGACTCCGACAATGGTGTGCGACACGCCATCCAGCGCGATGCTGCGCCCGATCACGTTTGGATCGCCAGCCAGGCGCTTTCGCCAGAAATTTTCCGTCACCATCGCCACATCGGCGCTTTCTTCTTCCTCCGGCAAAAAGTTGCGACCACGGATCGGACGCACTCCGAGCACATCGAAGTAATTCGGTGTGACCCTGCCGCCGAAGATTTGCATCGCATCGCCCAGGCCGGTGAGGGTGAAGGCGAACGGATTTTCAGCGCCGAACCCATCAAAAATCGCCTGGCTCTCCCGATAATGTTGAAAACGCGGCGCGGAAACCGCGAGTTCGAGAAGCTTTCGCTCCCTGGCGTTGGAATACATGCGAACCACACGCGCCGGTTCTTGGAATGGCAAACCGCGCAGAAACAGATCATTGATTAAGCTGAAGATTGCTGTGTTCAGCCCGACGCCGAGGGCGAGCGTAGCGATTGCGATGAAGCTGAAGCCCGGCGACTTCAGCAGCATGCGGAGGGCATAGCGAAGATCATTCATAACGCAACGCCACTATCGGGTCGACATTGATGGCGCGACGAGCTGGCAGACAACTTGCAGGCAATGCCGCGACGCTGAGAACACATAAGACCAGCGGGTAAATGGAAAAATCATGTGCACTCACTCCGTAAAGCAGACTCGCCATTAACCGGGTGAGGGCCAATGCTGCGAACAGGCCGATGGCCAAACCGATCGCAACGACGCTGAAGATCGCGCTGTTCGCGCCGATGCCGAGAGCAACGGCGATGAGGGCGAACCCGGGTGTTTTCGCCAACATCCGCAAGGTGAATCTGAAATTCAGCGACCATAGTTCTCGTTAAGACCCGATCATTCCGCTCGAAGTGCAATTACCGGATCGACCCGGCTGGCGCGGCGCGCGGGTAACCAGCACGCAATTCCGGCAGCAAGACAAAGCGCTACCGCTCCGAAGAACCACGCCAACATGTTGGGCGTCGGCAGGCCCGACCATTGGCTCCGAACCAGACGAATGATGCCCCACGTACCGAATCCACCAACCATGAAACCAAGGCCGAGCAAACTCGCACCCTGCCGGGAAACGAGTTGAATCAGTTGAGCTGCGGTCGCCCCAAGCGCGCTGCGGATCCCAAATTCGCGTTCACGTCGTGCCACCTGCAACGAAAGCAGGCCATACAAACCGACAGCAGCGAGGATTAACCCAAGAATGCCGAACAGAGATACCAGCACCAGAATAAAGCGTTCAGTCGTTCGCGAGTCGGCGGAAGCTTGATCGAGAGAAATGATCTGATAGGCAGCGAGCCGGGAATCGGCGCGAGCCAAAGCATCGCGAATGGCCGCTTCCGTCACCGCATTATTGTTGGTCTGCAAAATAAACGTCATTTCGTCCACCAGATTAGAGGCAATCGCCAGCATCTGCGTTAGCGGACGTGCGATCATGCCGACGACTTCGCCATCGCGCGGATCCGCGATTGCTTTCATGTCGCCGACAATACCGACGACAGTGAACCAGGGCCGCGGACCATCGAGCCGTCCCCATTTTACCCGCTTACCGATCGGGTTCTGCCCCGGCCAAAAACGTTGAGCGCAGGCTTTGCTGACAATGCATGTGTCACTGTCGGCAAAATCGCGTCCCTGAAGTAATGGGTGCCCCACCGTTTTAAAATAACCGGGTGGTATCGTGCGCAGATAAGCGAGATGAAAACCACGCGGCTCAGGCGGAGGCGCACCCTCGGGATTGCAACTGATCAGGTTGCGCGGCGAAGTCATCGGCGAAGGCTCGCTCGCGGTGGCCGCGAGTACGCCGGGAATCGAGCGCAATTCCGCGAGGACGCGTTCGATTCCCTGTTGTCGCGCGGTGACATTAGGGAACAGCCGTTCTGAAAAGGTCGTGTAAAACATGAGACGGTGTTCGGTCTCAAAACCCCACGACTCGTTAACCAGCTTTCGAAAATATTGCGCCGCGGTCAGGCTCGCCATTAGAAGAGCGCAAGCCACGGCCAGCTCCACGATCACGAAAGATCCGAGCAATCGACGAGTGCTTCGATCGAGCGTTGCGCTACGCGAACCGACATTCATTGCGCCGCGAAGATCGATGCGTGATGCGTGTATGGCCGGGAGAAAACCAAAGCCGAGCCCGACCAAAAACATCACCGCCGTGGCAAATCCGAACAGCGGCCAATCGAGCCGAACCGCGTAATCAAATTCGCGCATCGCGCTACCGGTGGCATCGGCACCTTCCGGACTCATCGCCACCAGCGCGGGCGTGATCCACGACGCCAGAAAAAGGCCACACAACGTTCCCAGCATCGCCAGGACCAGACCCTGCATCAGTTGTTGACGCACCAGTCGTCGCCAACTCGCGCCCAGCGCGCGACGCAACGAAAATTCGCCTTCATGTTCGATTACACGGGTAAGAAGTAAGCCGGCGAAATTCGCTGCCGCGATGAGCAGAACGCACAATGCCGCGATCACAATAACAAGAATTTTCGGACGCAAATCCATGACAAAACTCTCGCGCAGGGGCGGCATATAAGCCGCGCGGGCGTTGTTCGGATCCGGACGCGCCTGATTGATCGTGGCGCACATTCGACGAACTGCTTCCCCGGCTTGCGCGATTGTTAATCCTTTTCGCAAATGCCCGACACCGTAAAGGTAGTGATTAGTCCCTTGCGTTGGCGAATTCGCTGGCAGCGCGAGCGGCAACCATAGATTTGCCCGATAGGGATGGCGAAACATTTTGGGCATAACCCCGATAATGGTGTGAAGATTGCCGTCGATTGAGATGGTGGTGCCAAGAACGTCCGCGCGCCCGTTCAATTGCTGCCGCCAGAAATCGTCGCTTATAATTACGACCTTTGGCCCGCCCTCGATGTCTTCCCCTTCGGTGAAAGCGCGACCGAGGGCCGGAGGCAATCCGACGACGGAGAAAAAGTTTGCGCTGATGCGCGCGGCGGCAACGCTGCGCGCTGGGTTATTGCTGATTGCACCAACGGTCACGTTCGTTCCCGCGGCTGAGGCGACGCCTTCAAAAATATTACCACCAAATTCGCGCCATTGTCGGAAAGTCTGTTCGCTGAGATTGAGAGTGCTGCCCCGCGAGCCGTTATCATCAACGGCCTCGTAAAGACGTACCAGACGGCTCGCATTTGCAAACGGCAGCGGGCGCAGGAGCGTGCCTTCGACGACTGAAAAGATCGCAGTATTAGCTCCGATCCCGAGCGCCAGCGTTACGATCGCCACCAAACTAAAGGCGGGCGATTTGATCAGCATCCGCGCTGCGTATTTGAAGTCACCCCACATAAGCATCCGTCATCCCGAAAATAGGTAGGGACGACTGACCGCAATCGCCCGCTCGAAACATAATTCTCGTTAGTTTGTTTGCCGATTGCGATTTCATTCGGCACGCAGTGCTTGCATTGGATTGACCAGGGTGGCGCGACGCGCCGGGAAGAGGCAGGCTATAAGCGCGACCACTGCGAGCAAAATAGCGGTCGTAGCGAGGAGCACTGGGTTGTGCGGTGAAACCTGATAAAGCTGCGTGCCCAACAGTCGGCCCAGCGCAAATGCGGACCCCAAGCCCACCACTAATCCAATCGCTACTGGCGTCATCCCCTGCCTCACAATCATTCGCAAAACGTCGTTGGCCTGCGCGCCCAGCGCCATGCGCACCGCGATCTCGCCGGTGCGTTGTGCAACCGTGTAACCGACTGCGCCGTAAATGCCGACTGTTGCCAGCAACAATGCGGTTCCGGCGAAAATCCCAAGCAACCATGTCATCAAGCGCGCCTGGCCGAGCGCCTGCGCGACGATCGCGTCCATCGTTTGCGGCGTCGCGATGGCCAATCCGGGATTTACTTTCGCAAGCGCCGACTGCACCAGCCTGGTGACCGGATCTACTTTTAGATTGCTGCGGACCGTGATGTTAACGAATGGAAAATTATGTTGCGCCCAGGGCCGATAAATTTCCATGCCGGGCGCTTCGGCCACTCGCACTGAGCGCACGTCGCCTACGATTCCGATAATTTCCCAAGGCAGACCGGCGAGGAGCAAGCTCTTTCCGATTGGATTCTCACCCGGATAAATTTCTTTCGCCCCGGCCTGACTGATCAGACAAACCTTCTGTCCGTCGGCGCTGTCATGCTCATTGAACTCACGGCCAGCCAGCAGCGGCACTCCCCATGTCTTGAAATATCCAGGAGCAACGTCGTGACCGGGCGCGATCGCCCGCTTCTCGACCGGCGGAACATCCCGATCGCCCCGCGCATAAAGATAACGGCTGAAGCCGACCAAAGGAATATCGCCGCTAATTGTCGCGCTCTCGAGCCCCGAAACACGGCGCAACTCATGAAGCGCTTGTTCAACAAAACGTTGGCGCGCCGAAGGGTCGGGATACTGCGAGGTCGGCAATGTGACCGCACCCGTCCAAAGATTCTGGGAACGGAAGCCGATGTTCTGTTGACTCAGGCGGATGAAACTCGCGATGAGCAGCGCTGCACCGGCCAGCAGCGTGACCGAGAGCGCAACTTGCGCGCCGACGAGAATTTTGCGGAAATGTTGTTGCCGCAGGCTGCCCTTCGTACCGCGGCCCCCTTCTTTCAAGCCGTCAACCAAATCGGCGTGTGAACCCTGAAGCGCCGGATAAATTCCGATCAGCAAGCCGGTCAGGATCGACAATCCGATCGTGAAGACGAGAACTGGAATCGACAAGCTGGTTGCGTCGTTCGCTTCCAAGGGCAGAAAATTGGAGGCCATTCGCGGAACCAGCGGCACGAAATGCCACGTGACGAAAGCGCCGACCGCGCCCGCGATCACACTCACCAGTAAACTTTCGAAAACGAACAAGCGCGCGATGCTGGTGCGTGAAGCGCCGAGCGCCATTCGCAACGCAATCTCGCGCCGGCGTCCGCTGAAGCGAACCAGCAACAGATTGGCGACGTTGCTGCAGGCGATCAACAGGACAAAACTGACGGCAGCAAACAGCGTCACAAAACCGGCCCGGAAATTTCGTGTCACATCCTCCGGCAACGTCCTGAGCATTGTCGTCAGCGTGCTGTCGATGTTGTTCGGATGTTGGGCACGATAACTTTGTTCCAACGAGGGCAATGCGGCCCGCGCTTGTTGAATCGTTATCCCCGGTTTCACTCGTCCGACAACCCGCAGAAAGAAGGAGCCGCGCATTATTTGTGCATAACTGAAGCCGGGAATCTGAAAGGGTTTCGTCGTCCAAACTTCGGCCGTCGGACTAGCGCCAAACCAGGCCGCCGGCATATTCGGCAGAACGCCGACGATCGTGTGCGGCGTTCCATCGAGGATGATACTTCGCCCAATCACATTCGGGTCGCCTCCGAGGCGTTTCTGCCAGAAATTTTTTGTTACCAAAGCGACGTCGACGGTTTCCTCTTCTGCCGGCAGAAAATTGCGGCCGAGAATCGGGCGGACGCCCAGCACATCGAAGTAATTAGAGGTCAATCGGCCGCCAAAAATTTGGACAGGATCACCAAGTCCGGTCAGGGTGAAGGCGAAGGAATTCTCCGCGGCGAAACCGTCAAAAATCGTCTGACCGTCGCGATAAAGTTGGTAACGCGGGGCCGAGATTGCGACGTCCACCAGATCGCGCGCCTTGTCGCTGTTGTAGAGGTGAACAATGCGCGACGGTTCCTTGAACGGCAGCCCGCGCAGAAAGAGATCATGAATCAAACTAAAGATGGCGGTGTTCGCGCCGATGCCCAAGGCAAGGGTTAGAATCGCGATGCTGGCGAATGCCGGAGCTTTTACCAGCATTCGGAAAGCGTGTTTTAGATCAGCCCTCATACAATCCAGCCGTCGCGCAGCTGCACGATCCGTTTTCCGTAGGACGCGTTCTTTTCCGAATGCGTCACCTGCACAATCGTCATCCCTTCTTCATTGAGCTTGCGAAATAGCTTCATGATTTCTTCGCCCTGGCTGGAGTGCAGATTTCCCGTCGGCTCATCTGCAAGGAGAAGTTTGGGCTGAGCGATGATGGCGCGGGCTACGCCAACCAGTTGTTGCTGCCCGCCGGAAAGTTGCCGTGGATACAAATCTTTTTTGCCGACGATTTGAAACCGATCGAGTGCGTCGCCCACCAACGCGGTGCGTTCGCTCTTACTATAATGTCGATACGAGAGCGGAATATCGAGGTTCTCGTAAACGGTTAGGTCGTCGAGCAGGTGATACTGTTGGAAGACGAAGCCGATTTTTTCGTTTCGCAAGCTGGCGCGCTCTTTCGCCTTGAGATGATGCGTCGCCGTCTCGTCAAAGAAATATTCGCCCGTCCATCCGTGGTCGTGCATCCCGAGGATGTGCAGGAGAGTCGATTTGCCGGCGCCGGAGGGGCCCATTACGGAAACAAAATCTCCTTGGGAGATGTCGAGGTCGATGTCGCGCAAGACATAAAATAATTGCCCGCGTCCGAGTGGATAAGAGCGTTCGACGTTATGCAGACGAATCATATTGATCAGGTATTGTGGCTGAGCGCGACCATGGGATCGGCGCGCATAGCGCGTTGCGCCGGCAAATAACTGGCGGCGAGAGCGACCAAAGCTAGGACAAAGGTAACAAAGAAGAATGTCGGCAGATCGACTGCGCTCACGTGGTAAAGCAAGGCTTGTAATGCCCGCATGCTGAAAAGCGCCATCAGTAATCCAATGGCCGTGCCGATCGCGATTAGCTGTAGCGCCCGCCCAATCACCAGACGCATGACATCGGCGCGTTGCGCCCCCAAGGCCATGCGCACGCCGATCTCGTGCGTGCGTTGCACGACCAGGAACGACATCACCCCGTAAATTCCGACGGTCGCGAGAAGGACCACTCCGAGCAGGACCACCGACAGCCGCCGCGGCGCGACGGATTCCGCGATAACTGCATCGAACGTTCGGATGTTTGCGAGCGGCAGGCTCGGGTCGATCGACTGGATGTGGCTGCGGATGGCGGAGGCTAACGGACGTGGATCCTGCGCCCCGCGAACCGCGAAGATCATGGACTTGTACGGGTCCTGCGCGAACGGAACGTACATTTCCGGCTTTGGCTCAACGTCGAGCGCGGCATGTCTGATGTCGCCGACAATGCCCACGATCGTGATCCACTTCGGATCGGGCGACATTCCACCCATGACGACACGCTTTCCTACCGCGTCTTCATTAGGCCAAAACTTCTTGGCGAACGCCTGATTGACAATGATTACGAGCGGCGCATCCGCATTATCGGCCTGAGTAAAGAACCGTCCTCTTATCAGCGGCGTCCCGATGGCCCGAAAATAATCAGGCGACACTTCACGTTTTTCTTCGTCGGGACTTGGAGCATTCCGATCGTTCGTGCGTCCCTCAATCGCAAAAGATGAATCACTGTTGGAGCCGGCCAGAGGCAAAATCGTGGTCAGACCGACCGCCTGAATTCCGGGAAGCGCCGCAATTCGCCGTTGCGCTTCATCGCTAAAGCGAACGATCGCCTTGTCGTCGGGATATTTCAGCTTCGGAAGCGAAACCTCCGCCGTCAGAACATGGTGCGAATCGAAACCCGGGTTGACTTTCTGAAGACGAACAAAACTTTTCATAAGCAAGCCGGCGCTGGTGAGGAGAACGAGGGCAAGCGCGACTTCCGCGATGACGATCGCGTTGCGCAAACGATTGCGACTCTTGCCCATAGTCGAACTGCGCCCGCCTTCTTTTAAGGATTCTGTGAGTTCAGGGTTCGCGCTGGCCAAGCCAGGAACAAGACCGAAGACAATTCCGGTCCCAACGGAAACCGCGAAAGTGATTATGAGAACGCGCAGGTCTAGGTTGACTTCGCGCAAACGCGGCACGGTTTGCGCGCCGATGCTTTTCAGAAGATCAACACCCCAGATCGCGAGCAATACGCCCGCCACTCCGCCAAGCAGCGCCAGTATCACGCTTTCAGTCAGCACTTGTCTAAGCAGACGTAAGGGACCGGCGCCAAGCGCAACTCGAATCGCCATCTCGCGTTCGTGCGCGGCAGCACGGGCGAGCAACATCGTCGTCAGGTTGGCGCAAGCGATGAGAAGAACCAGCGCGACGGCGCCGAGCAAAATGAGCAGTGTCGGGCGCATTCCTGCTACCGCCAGTTCCTGGAATGGATACACATCACCGCCAAAGCTGTCCGCCGGCGGATAATTATCTTTATGCTCGATGCGCATCTGGCCGTTAATCGTTTCGATCTCCGCCTGCGCATGCGCGAGCGATATGCCCGGTTTCAGCCGGCCCACGATAGAATAACTACGGTAGGAGCGAAGGCTCAACGCTTTGTCCGTAAAAGCGAGCGGCTGCCAGATATCGGCGCGACCACCGAATTGGCCGCCAGCGCCAAGATTAAAAAGCTGTAACGGAAAATCGAATCTCGCCGGCATGATCCCGACGATGGTGAAGCTTTTGCCGTCGAGAAGGAGTTTGGTGCCGAGAATTCGCGGGTCGCGGTTAAATTTTCTCTGCCAGAGCCGCTCGCTAATGATGATGACATCGTCGCGCCCAACCTGACATTCAGTCGGTTCAAAAAATCTGCCTTTGATCGGCGTTACTCCAAGTAAAGGAAAAACATTGGCTGTGACCTGAGCGCCGGCAATGCGCTCCGGTTTGTCGCCGCTAGCAAGATTGAAGTCCAAAAAACCGAACGCGCCCATCTTGTCGAAGTCTTGGGCGCGGCTTTCGTAATCGACGAACTCCGGTGGTGAAACCGGAATCCGCTCGAGGTTCTGCGATTTGAAATGCTGCAACAGCAAAACGAGCTGCTGCGGGGCGCCGTATGGCAAAGGCCGAATGAGCAACGCATTTACCAAACTGAGCACGGCGGTGCTGGCTCCGATGGCCAGCGCCAGGGTGACGACCGCGATCACAACAAAACCCGGACTCCTCGCCAGTCGCCGAAATGCAAATCGTATTTCGCGGATCATAAGGCTATTCGTAACGCAGCGCTTCGACTGGATCGAGGTGCATGGCGGAGCGCGCGGGAAGATAACAAGCGACTAAACCGACGAATCCCAGTAACAAAGTGATCGCGCTAAAAGTGGTCGCGTCGCAGGCACTGAGCTCAAAAAGCAAACTTACCAGCAGTCGTGTCGCGCTCCAGGCAGCGAGCAATCCGATCGTTACGCCCAAGAGGGTCAATTTCATGCCATGACCCATGATCAGTTGAAAAACGTGCCTGGGTTGCGCGCCAAGCGCCACGCGCACGCCTATTTCGCTCGTCCGCTGACTAACGGAGTAAGCCATTACGCCGTAAAGTCCGATCGATGCGAGCAACAGCCCGGAAGCGGCCAGCGCTGCCATAAGAACCGCACTGAAGCGTTCGGTCACAAGAACGTCGCTCAGATTTGTATTCATTGTCATGACGTCTGAGACCGGTTGATCGGGATCGATTGCGCGAATCGCTTCGCGCACGGCCGTGGTCAGAAACGTCGGATTGCCCTTAGCGCGGACGATAAGGTTGACCGGAAAACTATTTTCAACCTGGGCGTAGGGCACATACCAAACCGGACGGTTGATCCGGTAATTGAAGAGATCTTCTTTCACGTTTTTGACTACGCCGACCACGGTCATCGAGGGGAAAGTCTGGCCAGCCCGGACACGCTTCAGGCGTTTGCCGAGCGGATTTTGTCCGGGCCACGCTTGACGCGCGAGTTCCTCGCTAATCACAACGACGGGCAAATTGCCGGCACGGTCGTTTCCGTCGATGAATCTCCCGCTCATCAAAGTAGCGTCCAGCGTTTTCAAGTAGTCCGGACTCACAATGCGATGCGACGTGATGAGGACTTCATTGGGATTGGACGGCACACGGCCCTCGACCTCAAAGCGTGCATCGTAAGTAATCTCTCGTTCTAGCGGGATGTTGGTAGTCGTACCCGCCGACACAACCCCGGATAAATTTTTTATTCGATCGAGCATTTGGTCGTTGAACGCGACGCGCTGCCGATATTCGGAATACTTCGATTCCGGCAAAATCATTTTCAGAGTCAGCAGATTTTCCGGATTGAATCCTAAATCGACATGCTGGAGCCGTTGGAAGCTTTGCACGATCAATCCGCCACTCACCAGTAGTGTCATCGCAATTGCGATCTCGGCGACGATCAACGAATTCAACCATTGCCGGCTGGCGGCTCCTCCTGATCGTTGATCGCCTTGTTTAATGCGCAGCATCAATTCGTGGGTGCCAGCACCTTTCAGAGCGGGAAGTAATCCAAAGATCACCCCTGTGACGAGGGACACAACCAAAGCGAAACTCAGAACACGCCCGTCAATCTCGAAATGACGCAGGAACGCGGCAAAAGAGATTCCCTGGATGGGATTGAGCATAGCTAAGGCCGGCACCAGCCAATACGCCAGAAGCAATCCGCTAATACCGCCAAGCACGGCCAAAAGCATACTCTCGGTGAAAAGTTGCCTGACGAGCCGCCCACGACTGGCGCCGAGGGCGCGACGAAGTGCAAGTTCGCGTTCGCGGCCAAATCCCCGGGCCAATTGAAGATTTGCAACGTTCGCGCAACAAATCAGCAAAAGAAAACCGACGCCGCCCATTAGTGCGAACAAGGCCTTGTGGACCCGGCCTTCCAGATCGCCTAGCAGTTGCTGACGCAAGGAAATTACTTTTACGCTCCATCCGTGGCGGAATTCGGGATATTCTCCTTCAAGTTGCCGCGCAATCGCTTTCAATTCCGCGTCCGCCTGCTTTAGAGCCACGCCCGGTTTTAGTCGGGCAGCGATTTCGTAGTTCGACGCCGCCTGTTCTACTAGAGGCAAGCTGTCGATATTAGCTTGAAATGGCAACCAAACTTCAGCAGCTCCGGGAAGATCAAATCCGCGCGGCATTACTCCCACAATATTATAGCTGCGACCTTCGAGATTCAGGGGTTCGCCGAGTACGCCCACCCTGCCGCCGTAATGTCGTTGCCAGAACTCGTAACCGATCAAGGTGACGGCCGGACCACCCGGCAGATTTTCGTCAGCCGTGAAGGTGCGACCAAGCGCGGGCTTCACTCCAAGTGTCGTTAGGTAAGTCGCCATCACCGTAGCGCCGCGGACGCGTTCGGGGTCGTCATGTCCAGTCAGATTAAATGAGCGTTGCGCAGCCACGCCGCTGCTGACGAAGGAATGACTTCGATCGCGATACGCGGCGTATTCGATGAGAGATGACCCGAACGGATCGAAGCCTTCCCGCAATGCAATACTATAAACCAAGCGGTCGATATCCTCGACTGGCAACGGGCGCAAGAGGAGCGAATTGACAGCGCTAAAAATTGCGGTGTTAGCGCCAACGCTAAGAGCGAGCGCCGCAATGGCGACGAGGGTAAAACCCGGGCTCTTGAACAGAAGGCGAAAAGCGAAACGGATGTCGTTCAACATCGCACAATCCCCTATTCGTAAGGCAGCGCTTCCACTGGCTCGAGCGGTGTGGCCGCGCGTGCAGGCAGCGCAATGACGCGTGCGATCAAATGAACGCCATGGCGGTTAACAAGTCGCAGAACATCCTTAAAGCTTTCGCCGCGGGATGGCTCGCTCGACATGACCAGGGTTGCTATGCCGCGATACGATTGTCTTCCACGACGCGGCCGTCGAACAAATGCACGGTGCGATCTGCGTTCTGGGCGAAGCGCGAGTCGTGCGTCACCATACAAATCGTGGCACCGCCAGCGTGCAATTCCCTAAGCAAATCCATCACCGCTTCGCCATTGCGAGAATCGAGATTCCCTGTCGGCTCGTCCGCGAGCAAAATTGCAGGTTTACCGGCAAGAGCGCGCGCCACCGCAACGCGCTGCTGCTGACCACCGCTGAGCTGGCTCGGCAAATGTTTGGCACGATGTCCCATCCCGACACGCTCCAGCGCCTGCGTCACCGCGGCCTTGCGATCGCCCGAGCTCATGCCGCGATATGTCAGCGGCAACTCGACGTTCTCGTAAACCGTGAGATCGCCAATGAGGTTAAAGCTTTGGAAAATGAAACCGATTTCCCGATTGCGAATGCGGGCACGCTCCGGAAAGGAAAGGTTGGCGACCTCTGATCCCTTGAGCGAATAACTGCCCCCGCTCGGGGTATCGAGCAACCCCAGAATCGAGAGCAACGTCGATTTCCCGCAGCCCGACGGTCCGGCGATGGAAACATATTCGCCATTCCGAATATCGAGATGAATACCGGAGAGCGCGTGTGTTTCCACTTCGTCCGTGAGAAACACTTTGGTCACGTCTTCTAAATGAATGAGAGGTTTGGATCCGTTGTTCATGATTAGATTTCTGTATCTGGTTGCTGATTTCTAACGTGCTCAGTTCAATTTGATTCTTTCGTGCGCATCCCACGCGCTGGTATCGGAAAGAACGACTTGGTCGCCCGGTTGCAGGCCGCTCAAAATTTCGATCGAATTAACTGAGCTGCGGCCCAGTTTAACCGGTGTTCGCACCGCTTCGCTGCTGCCAGAAACAAGTTTGAAAACGCCGACGGTATTGTTTTCCTGCCCAAACGCCGGCCGGCCGACATAGATGACATCGTCCAGGCGCTCCAGTTCGATCGTACCATCAATCGTTAGATCGGGACGCGCGCCGCGAGGCAACTCGCCGTCAATCGCCGCGTCTACTCTCACCGTTCCCTGTTCCACTGCCGGGTCGACTCGGGTCACATGCCCGGTCACAACTCCGTTGCGCGTGTCAATCGTGGTTTTCTCCCCGATCTGAATATCCTTAGCCTGGGTCTCGGCGATTTTGATTTCCGCCTTCAACTTCGTCGGGTCAGCCACGCGCGCCAGATTATCCCCGACCTTTACCCGTTGCCCCACATCCACCGGCATTTGTTGCAGGACGCCATTCATGCCGGCCTTCACATGCAACGCTTCCACCTGATCGAGTTTTAATTGCGCCGCTGCTTTTACCTGATCGACTTCAGCCTGCTTCGAGGCCAGTTGTGGTTCGATGGATTCGCGAGCAAAATTCAGACGCTTTTGTTCGATCGCGTCGCGGTTCGCCAGTTCGGCCGCTTTCACTTGCGCGGTCTTGTATTGCAGCTCCGCCACCAAACCGTTTTTCTTCAGCTGTTCGTTCGTTTCACTTTCCATCTTCGCTTGCTCATATTCCGAATGCACCCGCGCCGTGGTTGATTCCTGATCCAGCAAATCGCGTTGCAATTTCGCCTGCAGCGTCGTGAACTCCGCTTCTGCCGCTTTCAATTTCGATTCTGCGTCTTTCGCGGCTTGCTCTAATTCCGGACTGGATAATTCCAAAATCACCGTGTCCGCCCTCACCTCTGTTCCCGGGCGGACGACGATCTTTTCCACCCGCCCTTCGGTGTTCACCGGGATCCAGCGAATCTCTTCCGGAACGAGCGTGCCGAGACCCCGCACTTCACGCACCATCGGCCCGCGTTTTACCGTATCGATCCACACCGTTGAGCGATCGACACTCGGTACCGCTGGTTTCAAATGCGACAACGCTACCGTAATCAAGATCAGCGCGAGCGCGCCGCCGGAAGCGAACAGAATCCGGCGGCGGCGTTTCTTTTTCGCAATATGCGGCCGCGCGATATCCATCCCCGAGTTTACCGGTGAAAACCCTGCCGGTCGCACAATTGTCTCCTCCGTCCGTACGTCCGATTTCTGTGGCATCATGTCCAACTAAAACCTCCCGATTACGCGCAGAAAGTCCGCCAGCGCATGCATGTTGTTCAGAATTGGAATCGCCGCCGTAACCACCATGGCAAAGAATGCCAGCGCTTCCACGCAAAATTCGTTGCGCGCTTCGTGACGAAAATATTCGCCGCTGATGCTGCGAAACGATAAAGATTTGGCGTGCAAACATCCGCCGCGATAGTTCGGAAGCGCGACCGCGTGATAATTGGATTCAACGAACGGAAACGTCGCGCCATTCTTTTGCGCACCGTCCCCTCGTTTGCTCAAATTATTCTGTTCAACTGTCGGTTTCATTTTCTCTTTCCTTTCCCTTGAGATGCAGTTCGCATCTGCCTTGGATTCAAAAAATAAATTGTGTTCCGGCTCACTATTGCAATGCCCGTGCCACGGCGACGACGAGAGCGGTAAGCGGCTGGCGACCGGCGACTTGCCGTTAACGACCGAGCTG
>QHPN01000252.1:0-2984 GCA_003219115.1 Verrucomicrobiota bacterium
TGGAAAACTGGATGCGCTTAAGGTCGGGGCCCTGTGGTGTCTGCCCAAAGCCGCTCGCCGACGCCAAGAAGGCGAGCAAAATGGCGACCAAAAGCTGTCGTTTCATAGCCTAAAGTTTAACCCAAAACGCCTGGCAAAGTTGCGTGCCAGGTGAAATTTGCTCTCCTCTACTGCTGGCGCAAATCGGATGTGACTGTCCGGTTCAAGCCACTGCTCTTAAATCATGACAAAAGTTGAGAAGAACGCCATTTCGCCAACTCGGGAAGAGGATTTCCCGGAGTGGTATCAACAGGTCATTCGGGCAGCGGAATTGGCTGAACCCTCGGATGTTCGCGGCTGTATGGTCATTCGCCCCTGGGGCTTTGGGATTTGGGAAAACATGCAGCGGCAGCTCGATGCCTTGTTTCGCGCCACCGGCCATCGCAACGCTTACTTCCCGCTCTTCATTCCGCTGAGTTATTTCGCGAAAGAAGCTGAGCATGTCGAAGGCTTCGCCAAAGAATGCGCGGTCGTGACGCACACGCGATTGGAAGTCGACGCCACAGGAAAAATGAAACCGTCCAGTCCGTTGACGGAGCCGTTAGTGGTCAGGCCCACGAGCGAAACCATCATCGGCGCGAGCTATGCAAAGTGGGTCCAATCCTATCGGGACCTTCCTATTCTTCTCAATCAATGGGCCAACGTCGTGCGGTGGGAAATGCGGCCACGATTATTTTTGCGCACGACCGAATTTCTCTGGCAGGAAGGACACACCGTTCACGAGAACGAAGCGGAAGCGCGCGAGGAGACGCAACGCATGCTCGGTGTTTACGAAATGTTTGCGCGTGACCATTGCGCCATTCCCGTTTTTGCGGGGGAAAAATCGGAGAGCGAAAAATTTCCCGGTGCGGTGCAGACGGTGACTCTCGAAGCGATGGTGCAGGACCGCAAAGCGATCCAGGCCGGGACTTCGCATTTTCTCGGGCAAAACTTCGCGCGCGCGAGCGGTATTCAATTTCAAAACCGCCAAGGCAAACAGGAATTTGGCTGGACCACGAGCTGGGGAATGTCCACGCGCATGGTTGGGACTGTCATCATGGCGCATGGCGACGATGACGGCGTCATCCTACCACCCCGCATCGCGCCGACCCAGATTGTGATTCTGCCGATTACACCGAAGGAGGAAACCCACGGACAGGTTCTGGAAGCTTGTGACAAGCTTGCCGCCGAGCTTCGGCTAAAGAGGTATGCCGATCTCGGGCTCGAGGTAGAGATCGATCGGCGTCAATTTGGTGGCGGGGTACGAAACTGGGAATGGACAAAAAAAGGTGTTCCGATTCGATTGGAACTGGGTCCGCGCGATCTTGAGAAAAATTCGGTCGCCGTGAGCCGGCGGGATCAACCGGTGAAAGAGAAACAATTTTTGCCGACGAGCGAATTCGTCGCCCGCGCGCCGCAAATCCTTGGGTCGATCCAACAGAATCTTTATCAGCGCGCACTGAAGTTTCGAGATGCCAATACGCAGACGATTGAGAGCAAGGAAGAGTTTTACGATTTCTTTACTCCCAAAAACTCGGCAAAACCTGAAATTCATGGTGGCTTCGTGCTCGCCCACTGGAATGGCTCGCGCCAAATCGAAGAGAAGATAAAAAGCGACCTCAAAGTCTCCATCCGCTGCATTCCCTTAACCGATCCGGAACCTGGCCAATGTATTTTTACCGGCCAGCCGAGCGAGAGGCGCATACTAGTGGATTGGTTGACGTCGAAATGCGCGTTGTTTTACCATTATTCATGAGTAGTCAGCTCACACTTTACAGCCGCGCTATGTGTTCGTGGTGCATCGATGCCAAGGATTTTTTACAATCCCGCGGCTACAAATTTACTGAGATCGACGTTGGCCGGAATCGCGCTGCTTACGAGGAGATGAAGGAAATTTCTGATCAAAGTTATGTGCCGACATTGGTGGCCGGCGAGGAAGTGCTGGCAAATTTCGACGTCGAGCAACTTGAGAAATTCTTAGACGAGCATCGGATCGAACCGTAATGCTGTTCGGGCTTTTCCTCACCCTCGGCGTTGCCGTCCTCAGCGTTGCGTTGCGGAGTTTTCAGACCTCTTTTGCACAAAAGCTCGGTGCGCTTGGGATCTTAATCGCGACGTTTCTGGCAGTTTATTTCGTTACCGGCAGCGTGGGGTGGGGTATTGCCGGGGGAGCGAGTTGGCTGTTCTTGCCGTGGCTGGAGATTCTCACCCGTATTCGCACATTACGCCTACCGAAAGAGAAACGGTTGCGGCCCAAGACTCCGCCTTCGGCCAGTCTGTTTCCCGCACTCGACGAGATCAGTCGCGAAATCGAAAACGAAGGTTTCGCCCACATCAACGACGCCGGCTGGGACTGGGAGGATTACCGGCAGTTTTTCCGGCTCTTTTACAGGACCGACGATCGTGCGCAGGCGACGATTTGCCTGAACGAGCAGCACGATCTGTCGTTTTATTATTTGCGCATTTCGTCGCGCGCGAAAAACGGGCTGATTTGGACGACTTGGAATTACCCGTTGTCTTACGGATTGAAGTTAACCCCGCAGTTTCGGATCAACCGGCAGCGGCCGGACCAAAGCTTTTGGCAGCTCTATCAAAGCCACCGCGAATTTCTGAAAAGCCATTCGGTGGAGACGGTCTCGCTCGATTCTCTCGATGATGAACGCATCCAAACCGACATCGAAAATGATTTGCGCGATCAAATTGCGCATAACGTCCGTGCCGGCGTGCTTAAACCGGCGGCGAATGATGAAGTGAAGTACTCCTGGCGCGGGATGATTTATCTCTGGTGCCAGTTCCTGCTCGATCTTGTCAGGTTATAATGTCTTCCTCTTCCGCTATCTCTTAATCTTCGATCTAAGAGAACAGGGAAGAAAAAGAAGGGCTAGACTTCACACTTTCATGATCTCGGCTTCCTTGCGCCCGAGATGATCATCGATCGATTTCACAAATCGATCGGTCAATTTTTG
>QHPN01000252.1:3005-10454 GCA_003219115.1 Verrucomicrobiota bacterium
TACCAGACGCTTTCAGCTTTTTCGCTTCGTCCAGCGCAGTTCGCCGATTCCCGCGCACTCGCACACGGGCTTCTTCGGCCATTTTGCCAAGCGAACGAACCAGATCTTTGCGTCGCTCCTCCGACAATTCCGGGATTGGCAGTCGGATAATTTTCCCGTCCACCGATGGAGTGATGCCGATGCGCGATTCATTGAGCGCTTTCTCGATATCGCGAACTGTTCCGGCGTCGAATGGTTGTACCACCAGCAAGCGCGCCTCGGGCGTGGTAATGAGGGCAAGTTGTTTTAGTTTCATAGTCGAGCCGTAGGCTTGCACATCAACATTCTCGACCAGGCCCGGCGAAGCTTTCCCCGTACGCACGGCGGAGAATTCGTGCACCATGAAATCGACGCTTTTTTCCATCGCCATTTCCGCCTCGAGAAGAATGTCGTCCCTGCTCATAAAAAGATGGTGACGCGGGCAAATCCTAATCGCAAACCAAGGTGCCGATTTTTCGCCCCAGCACTACGTCACGAATGTTCTCAGGCTGGTTCATGTTAAAAATGACAATCGGGATTTTGTTGTCCATGCATAGACTGAAAGCAGTCGAATCCATGACTTGCAACCGCTTGCTCAAGGCCTCGGTGTAGCTCACCTGGTCGTAGCGCTTGGCGTTCGGGTTTTTGTGGGGATCGGAATCATAAACGCCATCCACCTTGGTCGCTTTCAGAATCATCTCTGCGCCGATCTCGCTGGCGCGGAGCGCGGCGGTGGTATCGGTGGAGAAATAAGGGTTGCCCGTGCCGGCGACGAAAATGACCACACGGCCAAGCTCGAGATGACGGATGGCGCGACCACGGATGAATGGTTCCGCCACATTTTTCATTTCAATCGCGGTCTGCACCCGTGTCTCTACTCCGATTTGCGCGCAGGCACTTTGCAACGCCAGACCATTAATCACGGTAGCGAGCATTCCCATGTAATCAGCAGTCGTGCGATCCATCCCGCGATGAGCGGCGGAAGTGCCGCGCCAGATGTTTCCTCCGCCGATGACGACGCCGATTTGCACGCCCAGATCGCGCACCTCTTTGATCCGCTCGGCAATAGCGAGGACGACCTGCGGTGAAATGTTCTCCCGCGCACCGGCAGCTTGAAGAGCCTCGCCGCTCAATTTAAGGACGATGCGTTTGTACGCGGCGGCTTCCGTCTGCATCGGGCGTCAAACATGGCGCATCGCAGCTGTAATGAAAACAAAAATGCATTTGTCGCAGCGGTCGCGGGCGGCCCTTGCGGTCGTGGCCTAGACAGGGCCGCGGTTACAATGGAGCAACCCGCGAACGTCCACGCAGAAATTCGGCGGTGCTCATTCGCCGTTTTCCTTGTAGCTGAACTTCATTCAACGACAAGGCGCCCGTTCCAGCGGCGACGATCAGTTCATTTTCCTTTCGCAAAATTTCTCCGGGCTTCCCGTTCTGATCGACAATTGATGCGGCGAAGATCTTCAACTTGCGTTGGTCGAGCTCCGTGAACGCACCTGGCCAGGGATTGAATGCGCGGATTTTTCTCTCGATGACGTCGGCCGACTCGGTCCAATTGATGCGGCCGTGTTCGCGTTCGAGTTTCGGCGCATAGGTCGCAAGTTCGTTGTCTTGGGGCGTGCGAGGTGCATTCCCTGTAGCGAGGAGCGAAATGGCCTCTCTCAAAGCCTCGGGCGCAATTTCCGCCAACCTGTCATGCAGAGAACCGCCCGTCTCGGTCGGCAAGATTTCGATTTTTTTCTCGAACAAAATGTCACCGGTATCAAGACCTTCATCCATATACATGACGGTGATCCCGGTTTCGCGATCACCCGCCGCAATCGCCGCCTGGATCGGCGCCGCACCGCGCCAACGCGGCAAGATCGAGGCGTGCAAATTGAGGCATGCAATCGTTGGAATTTCGAGGACCTCGCGCGGAAGAATTTGTCCGTAGGCGATTACGACAATCACATCCGGATACAGACGGCGAATTGCCTCAATCGCCTCAGGCACCTTGATCCGGGCAGGCTGCAAAAGCGGCAATTGGAGTTCACATTCAGATGTCGCGTATGCGACACCCAATTGTTGACTCGCGGCTTTGATTGGAGGCGGCGTGAGTTTCTGATCGCGACCGACCGGTTTGTTCGGTTGGGTGACGATACCGACAAACTCATGCTCGCGCCATTCGCGCAGCATTCGCAGTGTCGGCACGCCGATCTCGCCTGTGCCGATGAAAACGATCCGCATTCTCGTTAGGAATGCAGGGAAATCGGGGCCCGCCTTCCTCGGCGCGCCTGTTGCGCAGCGATCGTTTGCGCCATCATTTTCTCACCGGCCGTGACTTCGCGCGATCCAACTGAGGAAGCGCAACCGGTGCAGAGATAATCGTAGAGTTCTTTGTCGGGCAAAACTAACAGCAGCCGCTCACGCACCGGCATGGTCGCTTTGCACTTGTCGCAATAAAGAGTGGAAGCGGTGAAATTCTCAAACTGACTCATTGTTTATGCCCGTCCACGCCATTCACGCTGGCAAGGATGTCGAACAAAACCTTTGCTGGTGGCTGCATCGCGTCAACCACAGTAATGCATTCCTTCGCGTAGTAGGTCAGCACCGGGCGCGATTCCTTTTCATAAATGTCGAGCCGTTTTTGGATCACCTGCTCATTGGCGTCGTCGAGCCGGTTATCTTTCAGGGCGCGCTTTTTCAGGCGCACGAACAATGTTTCGCGGTTCGGGCAGGCAAGATGAAAGACTTTTCGGACGTCGATCATTTCCTCCATGATTTTTGCCTGGCTGACATTCCGCGGAATGCCGTCAAGCACGAGAGTGTCGATATCGGGTTTGAATTTGTGGGCTTCGACCGCAGCGTCGATGGCTTCTTTCCATAGCTCCACCGTAATCTCGTCGGGCACGAGTTGGCCTTTACTGGAGTATTCGAGAAAGGCCTTGCCTACTTCTGTCCGCGTATCAATGGAACGGAAAACATCACCGCAGGGGCAGTGAAAAAAGCGCGGGATACTGCCGAGGGTTTTGCCCTGTGTGCCTTTGCCGCTTCCGGGCGCGCCGAAGAGGATGAACGTCTTGTATCTCATCATGACTGGAACCTTCTTTTATAAAAATAAAACAAACGGAAAATCTGAGCAATGGTTTCAGCTGATGCCAAGCCAAAAGTCAGGTCCGGTTCGGCCAAAACTGGGAGTCTCCCTAATGCCGCCAATCGACAGCTACTTCGCCGGCAGCGGATCGACATTCACCCGTCGTCCGGCTCGGTCGAAGCGCACGTTCCCATCGACCAGCGCAAAAATCGTGTAGTCGCGGCCGAGCCCGACATTCTTGCCCGGCAAAAATTTCGTCCCGCGCTGGCGGACAATGATATTGCCGGCGACGACCAGCTCGCTTCCAAATTTTTTAACGCCCAGCCGTTTGCTGACGCTATCGCGCCCGTTCTTTACGCTGCCCTGTCCTTTTTTGTGAGCCATGACTAATCCGTCTCCTTTTTCGTGCTCTTCTTTGCGCCCAAGTTGATCGATTTAATCTTGAGTCGCGTTAGTTTTCGCCGATGGCCGACCGTGCGGTGATAACCTTTTCGCCGTTTAAATTTGTAGGCAACGACCTTTGTGTCTTTGCGTTGCTCGATGACTTCCGCCGTCACTTTTGCTCCGTCGATCGGCGCGCCGTGCGTCAGCTGGTCGCCGTCGGCATGCATCAAAACCTCGGCAATCACGACCTGTTTGCCTGGCTCGGTCTCGAGCAAATCGACGTCAATCGTGTCGCCTTCCGCGACGCGATACTGCCGGCCACCGGTCTTTATGATTGCAAATGCCATAAGGGAAAACGTTACTACCGCCGTTTCAGAGTGGTAGCGCTTCGGGGAAAAAAGCCGCGCACAATTCCACGAATACGGCATGCTGGCAAGTGAAAGGTCGATGTTCATCTTGGCGACCCGTGGCCGCCTTGTCGGCAGCTAGGAAGCAGCCGCTCCTTGAATCAGCAGCACAATCTCGCCCTTGGGCGGATGCGCTTGATAATGCGCAAGCAAGTCGGTCGCAGTTCCCCGCCGGAATTCTTCGAACTTTTTCGTCAGCTCACGAGCGACACAGAGTTGCCGACCTTGCAGAAGATCGATGGCGGCGGTCAGCGTTTTCGTTAGCCGATAAGGTGATTCAAAGAAAATTGTGGTCTCATGTCGAGTCGCGGCGGCGCGTAACTCGCGCTCGCGTCCACCGCTCTTTGTGGGCAAAAAGCCGCCAAAGAAGAATTTTTCCGTGGCAAACCCGGAACCGACGAGCGCGGTTAGAATCGAGGAGGGACCGGGAACAACAGTAAACGGCAGATCACGTCGAATGCACGCGCTGATCAGACGTGTGCCGGGATCGGACAATCCGGGCGTACCTGCATCGGTCACGAGCGCGATATTTTCACCGGCGGCAAGGCGCTCGATCAGCTGGGCGGTGCGCATGGCTTCATTGTGCTCATGAAAACTGACCAGTGGCTTCTTGATTCCAAAATGTTTCAGCAACATGCCGGAGTGCCGAGTGTCTTCCGCCGCGATTGCGTCGACCAATTTTAAGACCTCGAGCGCACGCAAAGTAATGTCGCCGAGATTTCCGATTGGTGTGGCCACGACGTAGAGCATGCCACCATCATCGGATGGGATTTGGTTTTCTGCCATTGGGTGTGCGGCACACTTGCGCTTCTTTCAACGCGTTTTCTTTTTCGGGCGCCCGGAGCTTAGGAATACAGACTTTTGAGCCTGTGCGCCCAGCGGAGTTTTACTCTGCTCAAACCGGTCCGAAGCAGCAGCGGGAAGAATTCCCGCTGGGCGCACAGGCCAGTGACCTGTGTTCTGTCCACGGTGCCGAGCCGCCGAGTCGAGGACGCGATAGCGGTGCCGCTGCGAAAAACCCTGGGTCCCATCCCGCAACATTGGCGAATCGCTGATATCTTCTGAACGTGTTCGCTTCTCGGAACAGAGCCGAATGGTTCGAGCAAAACGAACCTTAGTAGGAGGAATTTATGAGAATGCCCTTTTGTTTGTTGGTGTTGCTGGGATTAGCAGGCTGCGTCGCCGAACCCCCGGTCACGACTACCTCGACGACCGTCACGCGCGAGACGGTGACGACCGGTCCCGCCAGAACGGTCGGGCGCGAGATTTTAGTAACAGAGGCGCCGCCGCCGGTGCGGGTTGAGACAAGGACGGTCGCCCCCGGCCCGGGGTATGTTTGGACGAGCGGTTATTGGCGGTGGACCGGCGCCCGTTATGAATGGGTGCCTGGCAGCTGGATTGCGCGTCCGCGGACGACCGCAGTCTGGGTTGCAGGTCACTGGGAACGCCGGCCGGGCGGCTGGGTCTGGATCGCTGGTCACTGGCAGTAAACTTCATTCCTGGTTCATCGAGCAAATCGATTTTGCCGATAAAGGAATCGATTTGCTCGACGTTGTGGTGAACGCGTTGATTTAGCCGTGCATCGACCGGCTAAACGATCCAACCGTTTCACCCATATCTTGATTCGCGGACTCGCCGCGGTCTGCCTGAGCTTCTTCGCGCTCGTCGCGGTAATTTACCTCAAGCAGCACTCGATGGTTTATCATCCGCGGCTGTACGACGAAAGCTACGTGCAGGCGTTGCCGCCAGGTGGCGAAGAAATTTCCTACACGATGCCGTTTGGGAAGCAGACCGCGTTTTACGTTCCAGCGCGGAATGATGGGCGATTGCCCACCCGACTTTGGGTTGCGTTTTGCGGTAACGGTTCGCTTGCGCTCGATTGGACGACGATTCTCGCCGGTTACCCCAATTCTAACGACGCATTCCTGCTCGTCGACTATCCCGGTTACGGAAAATGCCAGGGCTATGCCAGCATCGCCAGCACGCGCGCGTCGAGTGATGCCGCGCTGAACACGCTGGCGAAACGGCTCGGTCTTTCTCGAGAAGAATTGGAGCCGCGCCTCTGCACGATTGGCCACTCCCTTGGCTCGGCAGTGGCGATCGATTTTGCAGGGCGTCATCGGGTCCAGCGAGTGGTCGCGATCTCGACTTTCACGACTTTGCGCGAGGAAGCGGCAGGTATCATCGGCGGTCCGCTGTCACATTTACTGATCGAAAGCTATGATAACCGCTCCGGCATCACTGAAATTCGAAAACGAAATCCGGAGGCGAAAATCGCGATCTTTCACGGCACGGACGACGAAGTGATCCCGGTGCGGATGGGCCGCGAGCTCACCCAAAGATTTCCGTTCATTGATTTCTTCCCGGTCGAGGGCGCAGATCACGTGGGCGTCTTGTCGGATGCCCATGACAAAATCATTCGCTGGATGAATAATTGAGCGGGGATCCGCGGCTCGGTTTCATTTTGAAGCTGCGCCTGATGTGATACTTTGGAACGATTCAAGCTAGGGAGCACTGGCGATGAAACCGAAAGGTTCGTGCGAAACCAAAAGCCGGCGGGCTCTCCAGACCGATTATTGCTTCCGATCGGATATGGGGGAGTGGCGCGGCTATTGGTCGGCGCCTGGCGATGAGGGCGGATCCGCTTGCCGCCGATTTTACGATTTCACGCGTGAGTTCATGTTGGAATCGGCGCGGGAACGGGCCAAAGAAATGTACGTCTTCGCCTTGGTCATGCTAACCGCTGCCTGGCCCGTCGGCTACATGATCTACAGCGTCATAAAACTGCTGCTCAAAGGCCGGCCGCTGGACTAACGTGGTGGCCAGAGAAATTCGGGGCGGCGCTCGGGGGTCGCTTCGGGGGCGAAACCGTGGCGCATGATGTTTTCCGTGACGACGCGCGGGACGAGGAAGTTGAGGAGGTAATCACTGCCGCCGGCTTTGGTCCCGCCGCCGCTCATTTTGAATCCACCAAAGGGATGACGCCCGACCACCGCGCCGGTGCACGAACGATTGACGTAAACGTTCCCCGCCACGAGTTCGGCTTTGACCCGCTCGATGTTGGCCGGACTGCGTGAGAAGAACCCGGCCGTTAGCGCGTAATCGGTATCGTTGGCAATTCTGATCGCGTCGTCTAGATCACGCGCTTTCAGTACACTCAACACTGGACCGAAGATTTCACACTGACTCAGCATCATCTCCGGCTTCACGTCAGTGAAAATTGTCGGCGGAATGAAATAGCCTTCGTCGGGAATATCGGTGGCTTGAAAAGCCAGCGTCGCTTCGGTTTTGCCCTTCTCGATGATTTCCTGAATTCGATGATATGCGGTCTCATCGATCACAGGACCGACGGTGATTCCCGGTTGTTCAGGATTACCAACGCGCAGACTGGCGGCAGCTGCGAGCAATCGATGCATCACCCGCTCGTAATTTTCCTCGAGGACGATGAGACGCGAACAGGCGGAACATTTCTGCCCCTGATAACCGAAAGCCGAGTAGATCGTGTCGACAATGGTTTCATCGAGATCGGCATCGGAATCGACAATGACCGCGTTCTTCCCGCCCATC
>QHPN01000253.1:0-7380 GCA_003219115.1 Verrucomicrobiota bacterium
ATCGTGCCGGTGCGCTCGAGCAATCGATCCGACAAGGTAGTCTTACCGTGATCGATGTGCGCGATGATGCAGAAATTGCGCGTGTGCTCGATACCCATGAAGCGCGGCAACTATGCGGGCGCAGCGAAAGTAGCACAAGGGTGGGGCTCGTTTTTTGATCGCGGGCAAACTCTGTTACCCGAGAGCGGGTCCGGTTTTGTCGAATGGCATACTTGCCAACGCCGGAACGTCCGCTCGCGATCGGCTATTGCTGCAGGTCTGTCTCGCGCCAAAGGCGCCGTCTCATATCAGCCTGGGGCATCGCCTCAGGATCTGGGACCACATCGTAAACAAGCGCTGAAAGCGCGACTCAACGAACCGCGATTCTCGGTCAATCCCACCCCTATTGCTCGTCGAACTCAATCTTGGGTCTGCGCAACAGTTCACGGTATTCCTCTTGAAAAGTGCAGCTGCGATGGTGTTCTTCTTGTTTCTGGACGTATTGCAACACAGCTTCGAGTTGGCTCTGGCTCACGGAAAAAACCCCGGACCCGCGCTGCCAGAAAAGGCCACAATAGCGCACTTCCATGGCCTTGATCCATTTAGAGGCTGGCTTCTTTAGCCCTTCAATTAGTTCAGCTTGGGAAAGAGTTCGCGGCAGCGTCGCGACGATATGAACATGATCAGCAACACTGCCTACGAGTAAGGCTTCGCCACCCAAATCGCGACAGATCGTTGCCAGATAACCATGCATGCAGGGGAGTGAATCGCGCTTTCAGCGCTGGCGTCTTTTATTACGCATTTCCTGGGGCGCTGCCCCAGGCTAGCCTGAGTGCCGCGCCTTTGGCGCTTAGCCGATACTCTAGCAGCGTGCGCTACACAGGCCAATCCTGCGACGCCAAGGGTGATTCACCTAAGCCAGTTCAAGTTGGCAACTGCCGCAGTTGTTCCTACAATAGGATCAGATGCCAAGGTTGATCGTCAGCGGAGTAGGCTATGACCTGGTCGAACAGGTCGTCACGATCGGTCGTGCTCCGGACAACACCATTCACATTGATGATTCTTCGGTTTCAGGCAGGCATGCGGAATTACGTCGGGCCGACAAGACGTATCAGCTGCGCGATCTTGGTTCTACTAACGGGACACGGGTTAACGGAATCGGGGCCAGTGAAATCACCTTGCATCCGGGCGATCGGGTTCGGTTTGGCGCAGTCGATGCCCGCTTCGAGGGCGACATGCCAATGTCCGCGACCCAGCCGTTGCCGGCTGCGGCCAAGGTCGATGCCAAGGTGGCGACGACCAGCATTCGGCCGGCAGATTTTGCCAACGCGTCACCCTTCCGTACCCGTAGCAAGGAACGCGATCCCGGTCGCACTGCTCTCTTCATAGCAGCGGCCGTTGCATTGCTGGCATTGATTGCTGGAATCATCGCAGTGCTAACAATGCATGCGCCAACGCAGTGAATCTGTTTTCAGCTCTGCTATTCACCGGCCGGATGTACGTGCCGCTTCCGGGCTAACCCCACGTTCACGCAACGCACGCAAACTGAGCGCCCCATGTCGTTTCGCGAGACGTTTCCCCGATTCATCGAGAACCAAAGGCGCGTGATAAAATTTCGGCGATCGTAAATCGAGCGCGCGATAAAGCAGTAATTGCCGAAAGGTGGACATTAACAAATCTTCACCGCGCACCACTTCGCTGATCTGCATCGCCGCATCATCCACCACAACCGCGAGCTGATAGGCGGGGACAGCGTCGCGTCGCCAGATAATGAAGTCGCCGAAATCGCGCCCAGCTACCGCAGATTGTTTTCCGACACGCTCATCAATGAACTCGAGGCGTAAACTCGAGTCGCTCGTCATCCGGCACGCGAAATCGCCAATGTGTTCCTGTCGTAGAGGCGGAGGTATCGGCTGCGAGGAATGGATTTGCGGCCGGCACGGCCGCCTCTACAGAAGAAGAATTCGGGCGACAGGTGCCAGGGTAAATCGATTCTTCATTTTCATCATGCGGCGCGAGCGATGCCTGCATCACGTCCTTGCGCGAGCATTTGCATGGATAAACGAATCCGCCGACACGCAATTTCTCCCACGCCTCTAAATAATAGCGACGTCGCTCGCTTTGAACATAGGGCGCAAAAGGTCCGCCGATGTCCGGCCCTTCATCCCAGTCGAAGCCGAACCAATGCAGATCCTCGATGATCGCGTCCGCAAATTCCTTGCGACACCGATCGCGATCCAAATTTTCGATCCGTAACACCAACTTACCACCCGCTTCGCGCGCGCGTTCCTGTGCATGCCAGAACGTCATGGCATGACCAATATGCAACAACCCCGTCGGCGATGGAGCAATGCGCCCGCGATATTCCGAAGAAGCATCCACAGATTTCGCAGATTTACACAGATTCTTCTTTAATCTGCGAACATCTGCGTAATCTGCGGAAGTTTTTCTGTGGCTGCAAAGCGCCTTCTTCTTTTCGACATTGACGGGACGCTGGTGAATACCGGCGGGGCGGGCGTTGAATCGCTCAAAACAACAGTGCGCAACCGATTTCGCACCGAAGATGATTTGCGCGATATCGAAATCGCCGGAAAAACCGATCGCGCGATTATTCGCGATATTTTGCGGAAATATCAGGTCGACCCGACAGAAGAAAACATCACCTCATTTGCCCGGGAATACATTGATCGCCTTCCTTTTTCGCTTTCCCGCACACACGGTCGGGTCCTTCCAGGAATTCAGCAATTACTTGAGCGGTTGAAGCCGCAACCGCACATTGTGCTCGCGCTCTTGACCGGCAATTTGCAGCAGGGCGCGAGACTCAAGCTCCGGCATTACGGCCTCTGGGATTTCTTTGAATTTGGCGCGTTTGCCGATGATCATCACGATCGCAATGAACTGGGCGCTTTCGCCAGAAAACGTGCCCAGTTAAAGCACGGTCACCACTTCGACGCGGCCGATATCGATGTCATTGGCGACACCAATCACGACATCGCCTGTGGAAAAGCATTCGGAGCCCGCACCATTGCCGTTGCGACTGGCAGTTGGTCCCGGGAACGATTGCAAGGCTGTACGCCGGACTTTTTGTTCGATGATTTGTCGGATACAGACGATGTGATCGAGAGTCTGGGCTGGTGACGTTTTGGCAGGAATGAAGGCGCGAAGCAGCCTCGCATAAATGTCGGATGACGGGTGACGGGAGACGAATTAAATCCGAATGTCAAAGGTCAAAAACGCGCTCCCTCCGTTACAGCGGTTTTGGTCATTCGACCTTCGCCTGCCGCGCCGTAGCCTTGGCGAAGGCGGGTGATTCCTTCGATATTCATCATTGGTCATTCGTCATTTTTTGATCGATATTAAGGGTAGCTGATTCTCGATGAAAGAATCCACATCTAGCATCCAGTCTCGAGGATTCAGAATTATGGCCGCTCAACCAAAAATAGTTCCGCTCGAGGGCGAAATCGATCTGCACGTTTCACCTCGCATCACCAGCACACTCAACGCCGCCGTTAACGCAAAACCGCGCAATCTCGTGATCGATATGGAAAACGTCAGCTACATCGATAGCTCTGGTCTGGCTGTCCTCATCGAGGTGATGCAGAAGGTAGAAAAGTATGGCGGCAAATTCGCGCTCGCCGGTTTGCAGGAAAACGTGAAACCGATTTTCGAGATCGCGCGGCTCGATCAAGTCTTCCAGATTTACCCGGACGTCGATTCTGCGCTGTCGCGGGAATGAAGCAAGACTTCAAGCGTGTGGGCGACATTGCGCGAGAGATCGAATTGCGTAGCGCGCTCGAGCAGGGCCGGGCGTGCGGCTAAACGGCGCGATTCGTCACTCCAGAAATGCAGCGCTTGACTCAGCCCGTCGATGTCATCCGCCCGCTCCACAATCGTGCCGTGGACTTTGGGCTCGACGATTTCGCTGCAGCCATTGGCCCGGGTCGTGATCACGGGTAAACCCGCTGCCATCGCTTCCAGCGAAGCGTTGGAGAAGGGATCGTAAATCGTCGGTAAAATGAATATGTCCGCCGCGGCCAACGGCAATCGTACATCTTCCATCTCGCCCAGAAAAGTCACCCTGTTCGAACGATATTTGCGTTGGTTCCCGCGGCCGGCCACGAGCAGTCGCACCCGCGCGTTTTCGACCGCGGCTAGAGCAAAGCGCAGTCCTTTGCGTTCCCAACCAGATCCCAGAAAGAGCGCTGCAATTTCGTCGGTGCCAATTTTTAATTGCGTGCGCGCCCTCGCATGCTTCAGCGGCGCCGGACCGAACTCGGAAACGCGCACGCCATTGGGAATGACATCGATAGCGCCGCCGGGGAAACTGTAGTAGCGCACAATTTCGTCGCCTACCATCGCCGAGTTAGCAATCACGCGTCGTGCGCCGCCCTCGCCCAGCAACGCTTTTTCCAACCGCAAGATTCCGTCGTGTTTGCGATTAAACCGGCGCCCGATTCTTTGCAGCGGATTTTGAAACTGCGCTCTGCGGTCGAGCCACGCCTGATGAACACCGTCGCCAGCACGGAAAAAATCGCAGCGCCAGATGCGCTCCAGACTTACCACGAGATCACAGTGTTTGGACGGGTCGCTGTCCTCGAGTTCGTCAGCGAACGCGATTGGGTCATCGGCACGAACGCGTATAATCCGGCCGAGGGCCCATTCTTTCTCCGGCCAATCTTGTGTCGTAAATAGCGTTACCTCGTGACCAGCCGCCACCAGCGCGCCCGCCAGGCGTCGCAAATATGTTTCCGCGCCGCCGCTGGGCGAAAAACCGCGCCGGACAAATCCGACGTTCAATTTCTCGGAAGGCTTTACTTGCACGCCGTCAGCACAATAATTCTTCGCATGTCGGGTAAAACCCTAAACCCTGCCGCGACTCCGCCGCCCATGGCAGCGCGATCGGCACGGTTACCGAAGAGTTTACTCTACTCCATCTTCGCCCGCATCGGCGGCTGGGGTCTCGACACCGACGCCTTTGAAACATTGCGGGCATCATACCACGGGGGATTCCTGGGCAAAGCAATCGCCTACGACAATCGGCAGAACGAAATTCCAGCGTCGAAAATCCAATCGTTGCGCTGGCACCCGGTGCGGCTGCTCTCGTCTTTGGATCGACCTTATTATTATGGCGCCAAGAAAAAGTACCTGGATTGGATCGCATCGCGCCAGCTCGCGACGGGGCGTTACGATTTGTTTCACAGCTGGTCGGGCGATTGCCTGGAATCCTTGCGCGTTACGCAACGCATGGGAATTCCGTCGATCGTAGAAATTCCCACCTGGCACCGGGATTTTGCCGAGCGCGTCGCCCCGCGGACTGAGCCGCGCCCCTCCAAGCAACGCACCGCCATCGGCCGCTGGAAGAATGAGCTCGTACTGCGTTCCGAACGTTCGATTGAAGAGTACGATCTGGCCACTCTCCTGCTCGTGCTTTCGGATAAAGCCGCCGACACTTTTCGCGAGAGCGGCATCGGAAAGGAAAAACTTTTTTATCTTCCGCGCGGGGTCGACGTCGAACGCTTCAAGCCAGGCATGCGCCCGCCGCTCTTTCGCGCGATTTTTTCCGGCGCGCTGATCGAACGCAAAGGAATTCATCATCTGCTCGATGCCTGGCATCGACTAAATTTGAAGAATGCCGAGCTCTGGCTGCTTGGCTCGGTCCACGAGGAAGCGAAACCGCATTTGAAGCAGTTCTGGTGCGACAATATTCGCCTCATGGGATTTGCGCGTGACGTCGAAAAATATCTGAACCAGGCGACGATCCATGTGTTCCCGTCGCAGTTGGAAGGCAGTGCCAAGGTCACCTACGAAGCCGCCGCTTGCGGTTTGCCACAAGTGGTTACGCGCGAGGCGGGCGATGTCGTGCGCGACGGAATCGATGGCACCATCGTCCCGCCCGGGAATGTCGATGCCATTGCTGGTGCCATCGAACATTTTTACCGGCATCCCGAGGCGGTGGCGCAAATGGCAGTCGCCGCCCGCCAGCGGGTGGTGGGAAATTTCACATGGGACCATTTCCGGGAACGGCTGCTCCGCGCCTATGAACGCGCCATGGGGATGCTATGATCTCAGGATAGGGCGAATGCATCTCGTTTCGCGCTGCCCACGGTTGTCATTCCGAGCCGCGCAGACAAGGCCTGTCCGGCTCGGACCGAGGAATCTCACCAGCATTCCGACACGTGTGACTAACTGTGAGGTCCCTCGCATTCGCTCGGGATGACGAATCACGCGATCGTTGCGAAGATTGAAAATCCTGCTCATCCAGTTGCGCCGTCTCGGCGATCTCATTTTAACGACGCCGGCGATCTCGGCTTTACGCGAACATCTTCCCGCCGCGCAAATCGCCCTCGCCGTTTCCCATGAATGCGAATCGCTTCTGCCCGCAATCCAGGGACTACAAAAGACCTTCCTAACGAAACGTGGACTCCGGGACTTATCGACCTGGGCGCAAATCCGCTGCGCCGGTTTCGATTGCGTAATCGATTTCACTCGCAACGATCGTTCGGCCTGGCTCACCCTTCTCTCCGCGTCGCCCCGCCGAATTGTTTCTGATCGCCTGAAAATCAAATCCAAAGTCCGCGGGAGTTTTTACAACGAGTTTGTCGATTGCGCGATGAAACAGATGCACACAGTCGATTATGGCCTTGCCCTGCTGCAGCCCCTTGGGATTTCCGCCCTTGCCGACGACCCAGTGCTTGATCTGCCGTCGGCAGCGAAAAAGCGCGCCGCCACTATCGTGCGCGATCAAATTCGCGATCGGCCATTCGCAATTTTCCATCCGGGTTCGGCCCGGGCGGAAAAATTCTGGGAACCGGAACGCTGGTGCCAAATAATCGAATTCGCAGCTACCGAGCTCGGTCTTTTTCCCGTTTTATCCGGTGGCGCAAATGACCTCGAGCGCGCGCATCTCCTCGCCATTCGGGAAAAATTGCGCACGGCTGTCCTCGATCTTTCTGGCCAGCTCGATCTGCTGGTCCTAGCGGCATTGCTCGAGCACGCGCGCTTGCTCGTAACCGTTGACTCAGCCCCAATGCATCTGGCGAGCGCAACCGGAACTCCGCAAGTCGCTCTGTTTGGTCCCACTAATCCCTTTCACTGGCGCCCGCGAAAGAGTCCCGCCGCAATTTTATTCGGCGATTCACCGCAGCCATTGCGCCATTTCCAAGTTCCTGAACCCAAGAGGCCAATGAACCACATCTCGACGGCAGCCGTAATCGATGCTATGCGTTCGATGTTGTCGGCGCCAGCGGCGTCAGCCGAATGAAGGACAAAGCCGAGAAGAAAAAGCTTTCATTTCGCGAAACCATCCGGATCGCCTGGAAACCGTACCGGCGTCTTTACAGCTACGTATTGCCGTACAGATGGAAATTCTTTTTAGGACTCTTTCTCGGCTTCCTCTTTGGC
>QHPN01000253.1:7404-8010 GCA_003219115.1 Verrucomicrobiota bacterium
GAAAAGTAACCGGTGCGATTTTTCACGGGGGCACGCCAAATGCGAAGGCGCTGACTCATCGCTCCGATCTACTCAATGCCGGCGGGTCGATAAATTCGATTTTCTTCATCTGCCTGCTCATTCCGGCAGTGATGACCGCGCGCAGCATTCTCAGTTACTTCAGCTCCTACTACATGAATTGGGTCAGTAACCGCGCCGTGACTGACATTCGAAACGAGCTCTTCCGCAAAATTATAAACCAGTCCATGGATTTTTTTAATCGCATGCAGGCCGGGGTTCTGATGTCGCGAATCAGTAATAACACCATGGCGATGCAGGTGGCGTTGACCCAGGTAAGCAGTGATGTCTTCAAGCACCCGATTACGATTGTTTTCGCGCTCGTGGTGTTGATCTACATGGATTGGAAGTTTACCCTCGCCGCTCTCATCCTGTTTCCGAGCTGCATCATTCCTATTCAGGTTTTCGGTAAACGCGCCCGCCGGGCCATGCAGCAGCAACAGGAAGACCTGGGGAAAATGTCGGTAACAATGCAGGAGACCTTCGCCGGTATTCGGGTGGTCAAATCCTTCGCCCGGGAAGAGCAGCAGGAGAAAAGCTTTGCTCGGA
>QHPN01000253.1:8055-14572 GCA_003219115.1 Verrucomicrobiota bacterium
GTTCTCGCCGCCATCGGCGTTGGCTGGGCGCTGCTGTACGTTTATACAACTAACCTTACCGCTGGCCGATTTTTCGCCCTTCTCACTGGAATTTTCATCCTCTATGACCCAGCGAAAAATCTAAGCAAACTGCGGGTCATAATGCAGCGATCCATCGCGGCTACCGAAGGTATTTTCGCAATTCTGGATACCCCGGTCACGATTCAGGATGCGCCCGACGCGAAGACATTGCAAAGTTCGCAAGGGCGAATCGATTTCGAAAACGTTACCTTCCGCTATGCTGGGACGTCCATTGACGCTCTTAGCCACGTCACTCTGAAGATCGAACCGGGGAAAAGTTATGCCCTAGTCGGTGCCAGCGGCGCGGGTAAGAGCACAATTCTGTCGCTTATTCTCCGACTTTACGATCCGACCTCAGGGGCGGTGCGAATCGATGGGAACGACCTGCGCGGGTTAACTCAGCAATCGTTGCGCGAGCAGATCGGCCTGGTCACGCAGGAAACGTTTTTGTTCCACGACACTATCTACAACAACATTATTTTTGGCCGCCTCGACGCCACCCGGGAAGACATTTATCGCGCAGCTCAGATGGCCTACGCACACGAGTTCATTCTGGCGCAGCCGAAAAAATACGACACCACCGTGGGCGACAAGGGAATGCTTCTTTCCGGCGGGCAACAACAACGATTGGCCATTGCGCGCGCGGTCTTAAAAAATGCCCCTATTCTCCTTCTCGACGAAGCCACTTCGGCCCTCGATTCCGAATCGGAGAAGCAAATTCAAATGGCGCTGCAAACGCTCGCCGCCGGCAAGACCGTGGTCGCAATTGCCCACCGGCTCTCCACCATTTTGTCGTCCGATCAGATCATCGTCATGGAAAACGGCCGGGTGAAAGAAATCGGCACCCACGCGGAATTACTGGCCCAGTCCGGTTACTATCGGCGCCTCTACGATTTGCAGTTCAATCGCGGCGCCGAACACAAGGACCCTGAGCCGGAAGAATTGTTCGAGGTCGTCAGCTAACGAGAAGCAACATTACCCGTCAGGCGGTCGAACTGAGCGCAAAGTCGTTGATGTGCTTCGTCATCCACCATCGGTCGCATTTCCATCTCTGGAGGGGACGGCAAATGAACCCAGGAACGGCAACCACCAAATCGTTTTTCATTTTGCAGAATCCAGGCCGGCGAAAGTTCAAACACGCGCACGAACGCGATGTTTAATCCTTCGTCTTTGTAGCCAAAACGTTCTCGCACAACTTCTGGCCTGAGGATGTGCAGCGGAGCCAGAGCCTCCGCCATCCGGAGCGAACCAATCCGCAGTGTGCGCTCCACCTTCGCATACCATCGAATCGCGATGGTATCGCCTGCCCCCGGCAGATTAGCCGACGCAACCCGAACTTTCGCCACTTGCTCGTGGAAGAAGGTGGGAAACAAAAAGAACTCCCGATACCGAAACGAAAATCCTTCGCGTCCTTCTGCAATTCCGCCTTTCCGCAAAATGACCGACTGCTCACCACGCCCGAGGGCGTCGCACACCAGGGACCATTCCTTGAAACCGACGCTTTCCATTTCTTTCACTGCAAATTAGCGTTGTCGCACGATGCCGTTCAATATCGACCTGCATACTCATAGCTTTTTCTCCGGCGATGGTGTCTCCAGCCCGGAAGATCTGATCGCGAGCGCACAAGCCAAAGGTCTGCACGGTATTGCCATTACCGATCACAACACTTGCGACGCGATCGATTATCTGCGGGGAAAGAAACTGATGCGCGACGATGGGTTTCCGGTAAATGGTTTCCTGGTTATTCCGGGAGTTGAAGTCACTACGGCCGAAGGGCACCTGCTTTGCGTCGGCACAACGTTGCCCGAGGCGGCGAAGTTGAAGGGCCGGCCTGCGCGCGACGTCTGCGCACTCATTCACGAGCACGGCGGTCTCGCTATTCCGCCGCATCCCTATGATCTGTTTCGTGCCGGAATCCGTTTTGCCACCCTCGAAACTTTGCCCGTTGATGCACTGGAGGTTTTCAACGCCGCCACCACTTTGCGCCGCTACAACACCTTCGCGTTTCGTTATGCGCAGTTGCGCGGTTTACCCATGACGGCTGCAAGCGACGCCCATCATGCCGCTGCGGTCGGAACCGCCTATACCATTTTGAATTGCGACGAACTCTCCGTTAAATCCGCGCTCGCGCAGATCGTCAAAAGCAACGAGCTCAATCAGCGTTACCTCACCCCGCGCGACAGCATGCGTAAGACGTGGAACAACTGGTTGCGCTTGCGACGGAAGAAACTGCCCGGAATTACCAACCGCGACGGCGACTAAGAGTCCGGGAAGCGCAGGCTGCCAGCCTGCGAGTCTCGGCAGCTTGCCGAGACTACTCGAGAATGTCTCAATGGTTAACGCATGGAATGTTGCCGGCAGGCTGCCGGCAACCGCAGGCTAGCAGCCTGCGCTCCCCGGATTACAGCAGCGAAGCTTTACAACAATTCGCGCAGCGCGCTCACATCCGTCACCGGTGCCTTACAGGTAAAATTTTCGCAAATGTAGACCGCCGGTTTGCCGTCGATTGGTGTCATTGCACGGATCGCCTCGTTCTTCTCCGCCAGAAAACTTTGGCCCTCGGCTCCATCAGCAAGAAGAACGATGGCATGCGGCAGAAAATGCTTCCCTATTTCTCCAAACAATTCCTGGACACGTTCCTCTCCCCGGTCCCCGGCGACGACAATTTGTCGCGGCGCGGTTTTAAGAAAATCAAACGCGACCAGCATTTGTGGCAGCGCGCTTGGAAAATGAGCTAACTGCCGCGCGAAAGCGTTAACTGTTTTCTTTGCACGTGCCAGCAGCTCCGGATCATTACGAATCGCCGCCAGTCGCGCCAGATTTAGCGCCGCCACTGAGCTGGCAGCAGGTTCGGCGCTGTCGTTTTCTTCTTTCATGCGCAGTAGGATACTGCTGTCGTGACCAGTGACGGAAAAATAGCCGCCGCCTTTATCATCCCAAAAGAGCGCATCCATCTTGTTTTGTAATTCGAGCGCGAATTTCAGCCAGCGCATTTCGAAGGATACCCGGTAAAGGTCGATCAACCCTTGAATGACGAAAGCGTAGTCATCGGCAAATCCCTCGACTTCACTGCGACCCTCGCGATAACTGCGGAACAGAATTTTCCGCGACTCATCGTAAAGCTTTGCCCGAACAAACTCCGCTGCTTGCGTCGCTGGCTCCAAATAAGAAGCATCATCCAGGATCTGGGCACCCAGTGCGAAAGCGGAGATCATCAAGCCATTCCAAGCCGCAATGATTTTGTCGTCCAAATGCGGACGAGGACGTTTGCTGCGGATCGAAAATAACTTCTGGTGGCTTTCGGCTAACGATTCTTGGACGCCATCGGCAGGTGGGTGCCGTTCGATCAAAATATTCTTGCCGCGCAGCTCGCCATGAGGATCAGCTCCGGTTGGCACATTGCCGTTTTCTTCAACTCCATAGTGAAATGAAAAGATCGGCGCCCTGTCACCAAGAGCGTCGTCGATTTCCTGTTTCGTCCAGACGTAAAACGCGCCTTCTGCCATTTTGCCATGACCGGGATCACCGATCCCGGCTACAATTGGACTGTCAGCATCTTCCGCTGAATAGAACCCGCCCTCCGGCGAAGTCATGTCGCGCCGGACATAATCAAGAATGTCGCGCGCCGTCGCCGCGAAATCAGCATCACCTGTGATTTGGAAGGCGTCGAGATAAGCGCTCGCTAACTGCGCCTGGTCGTAAAGCATTTTCTCGAAGTGCGGCACGTGCCAGTGCCCATCGACCGAATACCGATGAAATCCGCCGCCGATATGATCATGCATTCCGCCCGCCGCCATTTTTCGCAAGGTCAGCAGAACCATCTCCAAGGCGTGTTGCCCGGAATCGGTGTCCGGGTTTCGCGCGTGGAAGCGCGTTAGAAAATTCAGGCTCACGGGGCGCGGGAACTTTGGCGCACCACCAAACCCGCCCTCGTGCGCGTCGAACGTCCGCGCGAATTGCTGGTACGCCCCTTCCAGAGTGGACGCATCGATCTCTCCCGCTGCGGTTTCTTCCCTCGCCGCTTCGCGCAGCGCCTCAACAATGTTCGCTCCTTGCTTTGAAATTTTCTCGCGATCGTTTTTCCACGCCTCTGCGATCCTTTGCAACACCCGTCTGAAAGCAGGCTGACCAAATCGCTCCTCGGGCGGGAAATAAGTCCCGGCGACAAACGGTTCCAACTGCGGAGTCAACCAAACGCTCATGGGCCACCCGCCGCCGCCCGTTGTTGCCTGCACGAAAGTCATGTAAACGCGGTCCACATCGGGTCGCTCTTCCCGGTCGACTTTGATGTTCACAAACTCGCGATTCATGATTTCGGCGGTGGCATCGTCCTCGAACGATTCGTGCGCCATGACGTGGCACCAGTGACAAGTGGAATAACCGACCGACAAAAAAATCGGCTTGTTCTCCCGCCGCGCCTTCTCAAACGCCTCGTTTCCCCACGGCAGCCAATCGACCGGGTTATGCGCGTGCTGGAGAAGATACGGCGACTTCTCGTGCTCGAGGCGGTTCTGCGGCATGATCTAAGATAGCAAAAGGACTGTTGGGCGCGCCATCGCGAATGCAGCGCAAACGCGACCCCACTTGTCATTGCTTTCGCTTTGCCGAAACTGGGCAAGTGATCCGACTTTTAATTGCCCTCGTCTTCACGTCAGCGAGCACCATTGCGCTTCACGCTGAAGAATTGCTCGTTTCGGCTGCGGCGAGTCTCACCGACGCGCTGAAAGAGATCGGCGCAAAATTCGAAAAAGAGTCAAACACCAAAGTGGTTTTCAACTTTGGCGCCTCCAGCATGCTCGCACGGCAAATCGAAGAAGGCGCGCCAGCCGATGTTTTCTTTTCCGCCGACGAAGCGCAAATGAATCGTTTGCAAAATAAGATTGCGCCGGCGACGCGGTGCGACTTGCTCACTAACGTTCTCGTCGTCATCGCGCGCAAGGATTCAGCGGAAAACCTGAGTCAACTCTCCGATCTCACGAAACCTGAAATCATGCGTATCGCGATCGCGAATCCGCAGGCAGTTCCGGCCGGTGTCTACGCGAAGGAGGTGCTCACCAAAGCGAAGCTGTGGGAGAGAATCGAAGCTAAAATCGCGCCGGCGGAAAACGTGCGCGCAACCCTCGCAGTGGTCGAAGCAGGAAACGCTGACGCCGGGTTCGTTTATAAAACTGATGCGATGAGTTTGGCGAAAATCAGGATTGCGCTGGAGATTCCTGCAGAATTCGCACCGAAAATCGTTTACCCAGCAGCAATTGTCGCCGGCTCTCGGCATCAAGATCAAGCGCAGCGGTTTCTCGCGTTTCTAAAAACTGTAGAAGCCGGGCAAATTTTCCGACGCTTGGGTTTTGGCATTACGCAGTGAGTTTCTTCGGCCTAAACGAGTGGAACATCATTCTTTTCACGCTCGCGGTTTGCGCCCTGAGCACGCTTTGCATTTTGCCGTTCGGCCTCGCCCTTGCCTGGATACTCGCACGCAAACGCTGGCGCGGAAAAGTTTTGGTGGAAACTCTTCTCACGTTGCCGCTGGTCATTCCGCCTGTCGCGACCGGTTTGATTCTGCTAAAGCTTTTTGGCCGCCGCGGTCCAGTCGGTGCATTTCTGTTTCAAAATTTTCATCTCGACATTGTTTTCACCTGGCGCGCCGTGGTCATTGCCGCAGCGGTGATGTCATTTCCGTTGCTCGTGCGAGCGGCGCGCGTCGGCTTCGAAAGCGTTGATGTTCAGCTCGAAGAAATCGCACTCACTCTGGGTGCCGGACCGTTCCGTACTTTTTTCAGCGTCACGCTGCCGCTGGCTGCGCGCGCGATCAGCGCTGGCATCATCCTCGCTTTCGCACGCGCAATTGGCGAATTTGGCGCCACCATTTTGGTCGCAGGAAACATTCCCGGACGCACCACCACCATTTCGCTGAAAATTTACGAAGCCGTCATTCTTGGGCAGGATCTAATCGCGTGGCGACTTGTCATCATTTGCCTGGTAATTTCATTCGCTGCTATCTGGCTGAGCGAACGTTGGAGCCGCGGCGCGATCGGCTGATTTTGGCAAGCGGCCAGCGCTACTATAATTTCGGCGCACTGTCTGGCGACCATGGATTGCGCCGGAAATCAGCGGCAACAATTTCGTCGCGATAACGCCTCAACAGCTCACGAAAACGCACGAGATCGAGCGCGCGAAATTCATTCGGCAGGCCTTCCAGGTTCCGCAAAGCCAACTCGAACAAGCGCCTGGCTGGCGGCAAACGCCGGCTATGCTTGGAATGCGATGGATGCTGGAAATTTTTTTGCAGATGCACAAACGCCCCGGCTGCTTGAATCAGGGCCTGATAAAAACGCGCCAGCTCCGCATTTTTCTCCACCAGCCAGAGTTGTTCGAGCACATCGTGCGCTTCATAATATTTTTGCGCATTCCACAATTGGAAATAGGCCGCGTAATAATCCTGCGACGCCCCGCCCGAGGA